>JAITWQ010000053.1 GCA_031285215.1 Syntrophobacterales bacterium
GCCGGTGGCAGATGCAAACGGGTGACGCTTCCGTCAGTCCGTAACCTTCCCGGAGGATGGCATGAAACTTTTCTTCAAATTGGGCAATATAATCGGGGGGCATGGCGGAGCCGCCGGTGATGCAAAATTGGAGGCTGCTAAGATCGTAGTGACTGGTATTTTCCTCCATGATCATTCCCAGAAAAAGGCGGGGAACGGCGGCGATGTAGGTGATTTTATCCTGGTCAATGCTTTTGAAGATGGATTCCGCGCTGAACCGGTCCAAAAGAACCATGCCGGCGCCCACTTGAATCGCCGACAGCATATTGACCGAAGCGCCGAAAGAATGAAAAAAGGGAATAACGGCCAAAGAACGGTCATTTTCCGTCGTGTGGTACAGGTCACGCACAAGGATTGACTGGTTCAGAAGATTTTTGTGGGTGAGCGTCGCCCCCAGAGGAACTCCTGTAAGCCCTGCGGTATAGATGATCACTGCCGGATCATCGGGAGCCGTCTCCTTGCGTGCGAGACCGGTATTTCCCTGAGCGATAATTGACCAGAAAGGGCAGCCCTCTTCTTTGCCCTCAATTGTGATGAGGACAGGTTTCAGGGGAAGCTGATCCTGAACGGCGATGAATTTCGCCGCTAAAATCTTTTCCGTAATAAAGCATTTTGCGTCACAGTCCCGGAGAAGATCAACAAGTTCACGGGAGGTGGACATGATGTTCAGGGTAACGGCAACAGCGCCAATTTTTACGGCGGCAAAATAAGAGATGATAAATTCAGGACAATTGGGAAGCATTAAGACGATTTTTTCGCCTTTGGCAATGCCAGCCGCCAGAAAATGGTTTGCCATGGCGTTAACGGCGTTATCCAAATCCTCGTAGGAATAGCGTCTTTCTTCGTAAATTACGGCGATGTTTGAACCAAACCGCTTCCGGCTGGTTTCAAGCATACTTCCCAAATCCATATCTGTGACAAACCACCTTTACAATTTGAGTTCTATTAGCATAGAAAGACGGTGGTTTTCAATCAATAAATCCGCGCCAACGTTGTTCTTAAACCGCTTTTTTGTTGTCATGGCAGCTCTTTTTCGCTATAAATGTGTTCTCAGTGACTTTGGGTAAAGGGAAGTCATCACTTTGATCTTATTTTCAGGAGAGTATTTATGACGCGCATCATGGACGGCAATAAGGTTTCTCAGGATATTCGCGGAGAAATTAAGGAAAAGACGGCACAGTTAAAGGGAAAAGGGATCATTCCCGGTTTGGCGGTCGTTCTTGTGGGAGATGATCCGGCCTCCCAAATCTATGTGAAACGGAAGGAAAATGCCTGCCATGAAGTGGGTTTTTATTCACGGGAATACAAGATTCCTGCGGAAACCCATGAAAAGGACCTGCTGAATTTGATCGGTGTCCTTAACGCAGACCAAAAAATCCACGGGATTCTTGTGCAGCTTCCTTTGCCGTCACATATCAATTCTTCGCTGATTATCGAAGCCATTGATCCGCAAAAAGATGTGGATGGTTTTCACCCTGTCAACGTTGGCCGTCTCCTTACGGGGCAGCCGTGTCAAATGGCCTGTACGCCTAAAGGAATCATGGTGCTTCTTGAGCGTTATGG
This sequence comes from Syntrophobacterales bacterium, assembly GCA_031285215.1. Lineage (GTDB taxonomy): Bacteria > Desulfobacterota > Syntrophia > Syntrophales > JAAYKM01 > JAAYKM01. The sequence goes on from JAITWQ010000053.1 coordinate 1,603, forward strand.
TATCTCTCTGGCGGGCAAGGAAGCGGTTATTGTCGGGCGGAGCAATATTGTGGGGAAACCTCTTTTCCTGATGCTTTTGGCGCAAAACGCCACCGTGACCGTATGCCATACAAAAACAAAAGATCTGGCGGAGGTAACGTGCCGGGCGGATATTCTGATTGCCGCAGCAGGAAAGGCCGAGATCGTCCGGGGCGATATGGTTCGCGAAGGAGCGGTAGTGATTGATGTAGGGATTAACCGTCTGGATAATGGGAAGCTGGCGGGAGACGTGTCCTTCGCAGAAGTTTCTCCGCACTGCGCCTTCATTACCCCCGTTCCCGGTGGCGTAGGGCCCATGACCATTGCCATGCTCCTCCATAACACGTTGAAGGCGGCGGAGGCTGGTTTGGAGGCATAAGGCGCGACCGCTCCATCTGGCATGTGGAGGCGGTGTGGGAATTGCCTCACCTGGATTGAGGGGCTGATCCGTGGCGCGGGCTTGAGGGATTGGAGAGGGTGTGAGGTGTGCTGCTCATAGATTTTTCCCTGGCAAAATACATAACGCATAGGGCGGCAAGGCTGCCGATGGCGATGCCTCCCCAGATGTCCATCAGGTAATGGCGGCCCAGATAGACACGCGAATACCCCATGGCCGCGATCCACAAAGCGCAGAGTGCAGCCAGATCTGGGCGCGGCCACCGCAGAGCCAGCGGCAGAACGGAACAGACGATTGCCGTTGTGTGGCCGGACGGAAACGAATGATATAAGGACATGAACGACCAGGGATTGGGCTCGGTTGCGTCCGCATGAGGACGGGGCAGACCGAAGAAGTTTTTCAGCACGTGGGTCAGCACCATCACGATTGCCAGTTGCACAATAACGTAACACAGAACAAAGCGCAGGTCATTCCGGTTTTTTTTGCGTACCGCCTGAACAAAAATCAGGCCGTAGATCACATAGGCCAGAGGATTTCCCCAGTTGGTCACCAGTTTTACGCAACGCGTGACAACGGGGTGGAGTTCCCTCCAGTCTTTCCAGAACAGATAGCACGCCCGGCCGTCGTCCCAGATTGCATGGCTGAACACGAGCAGCAGTACAATGGGACAAAGAACCGCAAGTGCGTACAGGAAGAGGTGTGATTTGGAAGATGACCGCAACTGGATTTGCCTCTTTGTCATATCATCGCT
>JAITWQ010000117.1 GCA_031285215.1 Syntrophobacterales bacterium
CATTCCAAAACGGCGGGATGCTGAATCAACGCACTTTCCACTTCAAAAGGCCCAATGCGGTACCCGGAACTTTTAATCAGATCATCGGCCCGGCCAACAAACCAATAGTAACCGTCTTCGTCCTTCCAGGCCATATCGCCCGTATAATACCAGCCGTCATGCCAGACGCGGTCTGTCGTATCGGGATCCTGATAGTATCCCTGGAACAGTCCGATAGGCGTGGTCTCTTTATCGGCCACCCTGATCGCTATTTCTCCCTCTTCGCCGATTTCGGCGGGTTTTCCCTCTCCGTTTATCAGTTCGATGTCATAGCCGGGAGACGGTTTGCCCATAGACCCCGGTTTCGGATCCATCCACGGATAAGTTCCGATGGCGCAGGTCGTCTCCGTCTGGCCGTATCCTTCCATGAGGCGCAGTCCTGTCTGGCGGAGAAACTGCTCGTAAACTTCCGGATTCAGCGGTTCCCCGGCGGTTACGCAATATTTAAGAGTATTATTCCCCATGCTCTGCAGCCCCTGTTTGATAAGAAAACGATAAACCGTTGGCGGGCCGCAAAACGTGGTAACCTTATGCTCAATTGCCTTTTGGAAAACGTTAAAGGGATCAAACTGATCATAGTCATAAACAAAGACGGCGCAGCCGGATAACCACTGGCCGTATATTTTTCCCCAGACGGCTTTGGCCCATCCCGTATCGGCAACGGTGTAATGCAAACCGTTATCTTCCGTATTCTGCCAAAATCTGGCCGTATGAATATGGCCCAGAGGATAGGTAAAGTTGTGCTGCACCATTTTCGGCATGCCAATCGTTCCCGAAGTAAAATAAAGAATAGAGATGTCTTCATTGGCGGGCGCGTCCGCTCCCCGGGGCATTTCAAAATAGTCCGGCGCTGCTTCCATCTCGTCTTCGTAAGAAATCCAGCCTTCCCTCCTGCCGCTCAAGATGATTTTTGATTGCAAAATGCAGGGAGAATGCTGCTCCGCCTCTTCCACATACCGTTCTAAATCACTGTCATTGAAAGCAACGATATTTTTAAGATTGGCTCCTTCTATCCTGTAATAGATGTCTTTTGTTGTCAGCATGTGCGTTGCGGGAATAGCAACAGCGCCCAGTTTGTGAAGAGCAATTATGAGAAACCAGAATTCATAGCGCCCCTTGCAGACAAGCATTACCGTATCGCCTTTGCCGATTCCTGCCTTGCGGAACATGTTAGCCGCCTTGTCGCTGTATAGTTTCATATCGGCAAAGGAAAAGGTCTTGGATTCTCCCTGGTCATTGCAATAAACCAAGGCTCGTTTATGGGGATCGGTTGACGCATAAAAGTCAACTACGTCGTAGGCAAAATTGAAATTTTCCGGAACGTTTATTTTAAAATTTGCCTTGAAATCTTCATAGGAATCAAAGGTCGTTTTCGCTAAATATTTGTGAAGCAGGGACATAATTAATAAAGATCTCCTTTACGTGGGGATTAAAAAATAATGGCGAGAAACTTGGCAGGCGCGTTCTCCATGGCTTCCATGGCATGGGGGCATTCCGAGTTAAAATAGATCGAATCCCCTTCGCGGAGAATCAATTCATTACCAAGGATGTGGATTTTTAAGACGCCTTGTACAACGTAGTTAAACTCCTGCCCCGGATGGGAATTCATTTCTGCTCCCTTACCCAATGGTTTAGGTTCAACCGTTACCAGAAGGGGTTCTGCCTTCTTATGGATGAAATTGGAAGCCAGATTCTGGTATTTGTATTGGGAACGGCGCTCGACGGCAACTCCCTTATCCTTGCGGGTAACCGTAAAATATTTCATGCGCGGATTTTCACCCGTGAGCAAAACGGCCATGTCAACGTCCAATCGCGAGGCAATTCCTAAAAGAAGGCTGACGGGAATATCAGACTCCCCGTTTTCATATTCCCTGTACTGATCCAAAGAAAGCTTCAGATGTTCCGCCACATCTTCCGGCGAAATCTCCATGCTTTCCCTCAAAGCCTTGATACGAGTCGCCATTTCGCGAATCTTTTCATGCATGGCATACACTCCTTCCATTAAGTTTCGTTATTGCTATCTTGCAGCGCATAGGAATTGTAAAGCAGAAACAAACCCGATATCATCGTCTATAAATTGTAATAACTCCTCACCCTGTACTGGTTGTGCACCTCCCTATCTTATCCATGAATTTGTGTCAATGAAAATATCACCGCCGTCAAAATGAAAAAAGTCTTATTTTCAAAGGCACGAACCCGAAATACCGCGCCCATGGTTACAGAAAAATTTCCCGGAAGCAGAACTTCCTTGACACAAATATTCGCTTACCCTATAAAATTTTGCTCATTACAATGCAGCAAGGGGAAAAAGCAGCTTTATGATAGAAGAGATTACTCTCCATGATTTAGATGTTGATAAATTTATTGCGGATCGCGTCAGCGAAATTCAGAGTATTGTTGGCGATGGAACTGCCATCAATGCCCTCTCGGGAGGAGTTGATTCCTCCGTTGTGACCATGATCGGCCATCGCGCCTTAGGTACACGCCTCAGAAATATTATTGTCGAAAATGGCATTATGCGGGAAGGAGAGGCGGAGCAAGTCGTTGGCTTTTTTCGTGAACTTGGCGTAACCGTCGAAGTCGCAGACGCGAAAGAAGAATTTTTTGCCGCGTTAAAAGGTGTAATCGACCCGGAAGAAAAAAGGGAGGCCATTACACAAACATTTTATAAAAAAGTTTTTGGCCGCATGGTGAAGGAGAGCGGGGCAAAGTACCTGCTGCAGGGAACCATTTTGACGGATATTGATGAAACGTCGGCGGGAATTAAGCGGCAGCACAATGTGTTTGCACAAATTGGCATAGATCCTCAGGAGGCGTTTGGTTACAGGATTATCGAACCTTTAATTCAGCTTCGCAAGGCCGGCGTCCGTATTGTTGGCCAAGCCTTGGGACTTTCTCCTGAGTTGTTTGCACGCATTCCCTTTCCCGGACCCGCCCTTGCGGCGCGGATTATTGGTGAAGTAACGCCGGAACGTGTGGAAACAGTTCGTAAGGCCACCGTTGTTCTGGAAAAGATATTGAAAGACGTTAACGCTTTTCAATATATGGCTATTCTCCATGATGACCGCGTTACAGGTATGCGAAACGGAAAGCGCGATTTCGGAATGCAAATTGAGGTGCGTTGTTGGGATAGTGTAGATGCTCGTACGGCAAAACCGACACGCCTTGCCTACGATGTTTTGGAGACCATTGCCCAGGAAATGATCGAGCAGGTTTCAGGTGTTGTCAGCGTGACGTATAATATTGCAACAAAACCGCCATCTACACTGGAAGCTGTATAAAAAAAAGACAAAAACCATTTAGGGAGGCAAAAAATGAAAAAAGCAGGTATCGTAATTGTGTTGAGTGTTTTTTTGCTCACGGGATGTTTGGCTAACAGGACTCAACAGGGAGCCGTCTGGGGTACCGTAGGCGGTGCTGCGGCAGGCGCCATAGCAGGTCAGGCCATTGGAGGAAATACAAAAAGCACACTCCTGGGCGCGGCGATTGGTGCGGCGATTGGCGGGATTGGCGGTGCGGCAATCGGGGCAATGATGGATCAGCAGGAAAGGGCCATGCAGGAAGCACTCGCTTATTCCAATGCGGCAGCCGTTGCCCGGGAAGGAAATCTCCTTTCCGTCACGTTTAAAGGTGATGTTGCCTTTGATACAAACTCTGCCACTGTAAAACCGGGATTCCATTCCGAAATCAACCGTGTCGCCACTGTCCTGAACCAATATCCCAATACGGTGATGCGCATAGAAGGCCATACGGACAATGTAGGGGCGGAAGCTTACAATATGGATCTTTCCATACGCCGCGCTAATGCGGTTAAAACCATGCTCGTGCAGCGAGGAGTGGCCGATGGCAGGATGGAAGTGCTTGGTTTTGGGCCATCCATGCCCGTTGCCAACAATAATACGGAAGCCGGGCGTCAGATGAACAGGCGCGTAGAAATAAGAATTGCCCCCCAGGGTTGATCTCCGGCGCGAATCAGCAATCGAAAAACCGCAAGAAAGGCGCGTAACAAATGCTTTTCTTGCGGTTTAATGAGACGCTTTAATGGGTATGCACAAAGAATTATTGTTGCTTTGGCGGCGCAAACTTCTTCAATGACAACTTTTCATATTATAATGGCGGCCTTTGCCGCAATTATTCTGTTTCTCTATAGTTTGCAAGGATTCAGCCGTGAATTGCAAATTGTAGGCGGGGAAAAATTAAAAGTCTGGCTTGGGAAAGTAACTTCCAATCGCTGGGTTGGTTTTTTGATAGGAGCCGCTGCAACCGCCATTGTTCAATCAAGCACTGCCGTGATTTCCCTTGCCGTTTCGCTTGTGGACACGTCGGTGATTTCCTTTCGTTCCTCTCTGGCTATTATGTTGGGCGCCAATCTCGGAACAACTTCAACTGCGTGGGTGGTTTCGTTCAATTTGATGGGCATCGGCCCTTTTTTTATTGTGCTTGGCGCTGTTGTTTCTATGCTGCCTTGGAAAAAAAAGGTGTTTGGCAAGGCCGTATTTTATTTTGGATTCGTCCTTGTTACGCTGACCCTTGTTTCCGATATGCTGGCGCCTTTGCGAGACAATCCCGTTTTCATGGAATACCTGCTGATGTCTGCTACGCCATGGAAGGGCGTGCTTGCGGGATTGGTGTTTACGGCAATTATTCAGTCGAGTACTGTAACGACAGGATTGGGTATTCTATTGGTACTACAGGGTATTCTTCCGGCTGAAGCGGCAATATTTCTGGTTATTGGAGCTAATGCCGGAACCACCTCTACGGCATTGGTCGCAAGCATGGGCATGCAGCACACGGCACGTGCATCCGCCATTACCAACTCTCTTTTTAACGTGGTGGGCGTGCTCTTATTCTTCCCGTTCCTCCGGCCGTTTGCCGAATTTGTTCTTCAACTTGCCGGAGATCCCGGCCAAGGCGTTGCTCTTGCCCACCTGATGTTCAATGTAGTCATAACACTCATTTACCTGTCAACACTCAATTGGTGGGCGCCGGCTTTGCAAAAAAAGTTTCGCGTATGAAAACCAGAAAAAGCAGGGAAAAAGAAAATGAGGAGAAATAAACAATAAGATGAATAGCGTTGGCTTTTTACCGCCAGAATTGCAATCAGTTATCGGAGCAGAGAAAATTGATTTTTCCGTGCTTGCCAAAAGAAATAAACCTGCGAACCAATCTATTTATATTATTTTTTTTGGCTTAGTTTGGACAGCATTTACAAGCATTTTTGTTATAGGTTTTTTTGGCCCGCTATTTAAAAGAGGAGAAGTTCATTTTAAAGTAAATGGCGTACCAACAACCGGCAGCTGGGAAAACCTCGAACCGATGATTTTTCCTGCTTTGCTAATCGGAGTTTTTGTTTTAGTTGGAATTGGAATATTATCATGGGGGCTTTATTCATTTTTTCAAAAGGGAGGGTATTTTGTCGGAACGGCAAGCAGACTTTTAAGTTACCATAAGGGGAAAATATATTCTTTTGACTGGGAGCAATTTACAGGAAACATGGAGATTAACAAGAAGAAAGGCGATATTTCATTACAACTCCGGTACGGGAAAATGGTTAGCAGGAAAAACAGCCCCGACAAATTTGTTCCTGATATTGTTTATATTTCGGGAACACCTGACATTTTAGAAATTGAAAAAATATGCAGGAAAAGAATTAAAGAAAATGATCCGACGCCTGCAAATTTCGCTAAAAGCGAATAGAAGACAAAGAGAATTACATTTTTTACTTTAAAATCAAATATATAATTCCCCAATAAACCATCGTCTAAAGAAAAATGCAGCGCCCCGCCTTCGCCAAGCAAAAGATGAGATACAATTTAGAGTGGCTGATTGACAATTTTGAAAAAGGAAAGCGGGCTGAATACTTGTTCTTTTGGGGACAGAAGCCAGCCCCGTGGACAGAATTTGGGGTTGACTTCAGGGCAGCGATGCAGTATAAAAGCGAATGTAATTCATCACATAAAACTTAACAGGTGCACATATGTTCAACGCCAGACAACTTCTCGACCAATTGGTGCAAACAGCACAAGGAATGGCAACTCCTCCGGCAAATACAACCTCGCCGCGGCAAAATGCAGGCATCGGGGGGATGTTAAATAATCCGGCTGTTACCGGAGCGCTTTCCGGTGTCGGCGGCGGACTATTGGCAGGATTACTGTTCGGCAACAAAAACGTACGCAAAGTAGGCGGTAATCTTGCCACTGTGGGCGGTGCCGCCGCATTGGGCGTTATCGCAACCAAAGCATACCGTAATTGGCAAGCTAATAAACAGCAGTCAAACAGCGTCCCGGCGCAAAATGCTCAGCAGCAATCGCCGCAATCCGCTCTTGATTTTGACAATTTGCCGGCAGCAAATCAGGAAGAACACAGCCGCGCAATGCTGACAGCAATGATTGCCGCAGCAAAGGCTGACGGGCATTTTGATGAACGCGAACGGCAAATTATCCGCGAGCAGACAGAAAAAATCGGCGATGCAGAAACGACGGCATGGGTGCAGGAGGAAATCTATAAGCCCCTTGATGTTAACCAAATCGCTGCACTGGCAACTTCGCCCGAATTGGCGGCGGAAATTTATCTTGCCAGCTTGATTGTCAGTGACGAACAAAATGAACGTGAAAAGATATATCTAAATTCACTGGCTGAAAAATTGAAACTGGAACCGCAACTGCGGACGGAAATCGAACAGCAACTGTCTCAATCAGGTTTATAGGATTACCGCAGCTGCAATAATCAACATTTCCTTACAAGCTCATGTTGATAAAAAGAACACCCTTTGCGGCTAAATTTGGCGGCAAAAGATTTTTTTCATCAAAAACTCACAAAAAATTCCCCATCAAAACAATGTCAATCTTGTGCGGACAATGTCAGATATTTGCAGAAAACGAAACAGACATTTGGAGCACAGAAAAGATAAAATGAATACATTATTGACACATCTCCGAGAAGAAAAGCAAACAAGGCGAAAAGGCGGCTTATATCATAAAACGCAGGTAAACCTTGCTTACAATTCAAACCGCATTGAAGGCAGCAAATTGACCGAAGAACAAACTCGTTACATTTTTGAAACCCGTACTATCGGCTTCAAAGAGCAGGAGGCAGTTCCCGTGGATGACATTATTGAAACGTCAAATCACTTTGTTGCTTTTGATTATCTCCTTGATACCGCTGACGAATCACTCTCGAATGAAATTATCAGGGAGTTTCACCGCCTTTTGAAAACGGCCACTTCTGCTGCTTCAAAATCGTGGTTCAATGTCGGGGAATGGAAAAAACTACCCAATGAAGTCGGCGGGCAGGAAACTACCTTGCCCCAAAACGTAGAAAATGACATGGATAAACTCAACCATTGGTATCATTCTTTGCCTGAAATTGGGTTTGAAAACATCGTGGAATATCATTATCGGTTTGAAAATATTCACCCTTTTCAGGACGGAAACGGCAGGGTTGGCCGCTTGATTATGTTTCGCGAATGTTTGAAGGGCAATATAATCCCTTTCATTATTAACGATAACCACAAACAATTTTACTATCGCGGCCTAAAAGAATTTTCAAATGCAAGGGGTTATTTAATGGACACTTGCCTGTCGGCGCAGGATACGTGTAAAGAATGGGTCAAATATTTTTACGGGGATTTACCGGAATAGCAGGGAGTAAAAATGATATTGAAAAAAATAATGGCAATTGGGGCAGTATTGACGGTTCTGGCAATTTGTTCTTGCGCGGCGAGCAGAGAACACAATGGCGTATCTCCTGAATTTGCGCTGGAAAAGGCATCATCGCAGGCAGATGAACAAAAGCCAGATAAACTGGAAACGGAAGACAGAAAAATCCTCAAACAGGGTGAAATAAGGTTCGAAACGGCTGACGTCAACAAGACGAAATCTTTAATTTCGCAGACCGTTCAGGATATGAACGGCTACATAGCAAAAGATAATGCCTACGATTATGACAAACGGCTTGAACACAGATTGATAATCCGCATTCCCGCCGATAAATTTGATTTACTCCTGAAAAACATTTCGGAAAACGTTGACAGGCTTGACGGTAAAAGTATTGATATCCTTGATGTAACAGAGGAATACATTGATATTGAAGC
>JAITWQ010000126.1 GCA_031285215.1 Syntrophobacterales bacterium
GAAGAGAAGGTATCTTCCCGGCTTAACGGCAGATTTTGCATCCCAAAAGAACGCTTGCCAATGATCTTCCCTCCCCGGATGTAAAGGAGGCAGAACTGCGTCCGTTCCTCTGCCATGGCGATGCCCCACACGTCCTGATCTTTCGCGATGCGGGACGTTACCGCCTGTTTCTCCACGGTTTTGCGCACCGCGTTGATGCGATCCCGCAGAATGGCGGCCTCCTCGAAGCGCAGGCTCTGGGACGCGGCTTTCATGTCCCCCTCCAGCTGGCGGATCAGTTTCTGGCTTCTTCCGTCAAGAAAGGCAATACTTTCCCCAACCATCCTGCCATAATCCTCCGGATTGATAAAACCCACGCAGGGAGCGCAGCATCTCTTAATCTGATATTCAACGCACGGTCTTTTGCGGGTTTTCAGCTTCTTATCTTTACATGTCCGCAGGTGAAAAACGGACTGGAGAAATTGCAATGTTTCTTTCGCCGCCGCACTGGAGGGATAGGGGCCGAAATAAAAGGCCCCGTCCCGTTTCACCTTCCGGACCAGTTCAAATAAAGGAAAAGGGTCGCTTCCATCAATACGGATATTGAAATAGGCCTTATCATCCCGGAAATTCACATTGTAACGGGGGCGATACTGTTTGATCAGGCCGTTTTCCAGTATCAGGGCTTCCTTCTCTGTTGCCGCCAGAATGAAATCAATATCGTGGATACGAGAAACGAGGTAAGGAATCATGAAACGCCCGTCGGTACCGCTGAAATAGGCCTGGATTCTGCTCTTCAAATCCTTGGATTTGCCCACGTAGAGGATCTTCCCGTCCTTATCCTTCATGAGATAGACCCCCGTTGCCCGGGGAGCGTATTTTATTTTCTGCTGCAATGTCTCATTCATCGGTCTGTGTTTTCAGGTTTTTTACCGTTCATGACATAAATTCATCCGTCCTGCCCAAAAAATCTTTTTGACAGAAGCAGATCGTGAAAGGAGCGAACATGTCGTCATCGGTTCACTTTTTGCGCGGACTTGCGAAGAATTAATACACGAATTTTGACTTTATCCATACCTGTAATTGATCACTGCGCCTGTTTATTATATAATAAATGGACATATCGTTATGCTCTGCGGGAAATCCCCAGGCGCTCAAACTTATATCAACAATTAACAATGATCTTGAAGGAGGCGCACCAATGACCATCATGAAAACAATCCAGGAGAGAAGAAGCATCCGCCGCCATGATTCCCGCGATATTCCCGCGGATTCTCTGCAATCCATTTTCAAGGCGGTACAATGTTCTCAATCATGGGCAAACAGCCAATGCTGGGAATTGATCGTAATTCGAGACCAGAATGTGAAGAAGGCGCTTCAGGAAACCATTCCTTCCGGTAATCCCTCATACCAGTGTATCGTCACCGCTCCCATTGTTCTGGCCCTTTGCGGTCACCTCGAAAAAGCCGGCTATTACGGCGGCGGCCCCGTTACCAAATTTGGCGACTGGTTCATGTTCGACCTGGGCATTGTAACGGAAAACATCTGCCTGACAGCTCATGATCTCGGATTGGGAACGGTGGTGGTGGGGCTTTTCGATCACGCCAAAGCCGCCAAGGTACTTTCCGTCCCTGAAAATTACGAACTGGCTGTTCTGCTGCCCCTCGGCTATCCGACAGACACTCCCGCGCCCACCCCCCGGCGGAAAATAGAGGATTTCCTCCACGAGGACCGTTTTTAGGAATCTCCCGTCTGCGGCGGCATTACCCCGCGAAAGGATCTGCCATGGATTTCTTTTTTAATCCTCAATCTATTGCTATTGTCGGCGCAACTCCTAATCGGGCCAAGGGGGGAAACGCCATTATCAGAAATCTGGACAACGCCTTTCAGGGCGTCGTCTATCCCGTTAATCCCAAATACAGGGAAATCGAAGGACGCCCCTGTTATCCATCCATCCGGTCCCTTCCCGCGATACCGGATCTGGCCATTCTCTTTATCGGCGCAGAGCAGACAGTATCCTCCGTGGAAGAATGTGTAAAAAAAGGCATCCCCGGCGTCATTATCGAATCGGGAGGATTTTCCGAGGCGGGGGAAAGGGGAAAGGAGCTTCAGCGACGCCTGGCGGCGTTGGCACAGCAAACGGGAATTCGTATCTGGGGCCCCAACTGTATGGGACTGGTTGATGTTCTGCGGGGACATGTCTTTTCCTTTACCGATCCCCTTGTTTTAAAACATCTCCTTAAAGCGGGGCCGCTTTCCATGGTCGTGCAGAGCGGCATGCTTTCCGCAGGCTTTCTGGTTGATCTTCTTTCCCACGAAATATCCGGTTTTAGCAAGATATGCTCCATCGGCAATAAAACGGATGTTGATGAATGTGATCTTCTCCAGTATCTCCTCCAGGATACGACAACGGAGGCCATCGCCTTTTATCTGGAATCTTTTCATGATCTCAGGCGTTTTGTTTCCCTTTATCAGGAACATCGGCCGCAAAAGCCCGTCGTCGTCCTGAAAGGCGGGAAAAGCGACTCAGGGGCACAGGCCGCCTTGAGCCACACGGCCAGCATCGCCGGCAACAGCCGTATCGCCGAGGATATCCTCCGGGAAGGGGGCATTGTCACCGCCTGTGATTTCCATCAGATGATTGATTTGTGCCGCACTCTGGAAATGACCGCTCCTCTTATGGACAAACCGCGCAAAAATGCCGCCATCCTGACTTTCAGCGGCGCGTCCGGCATCGTTGCCTCTGATTTTATGGCGAAGATGGGCCTTAACGTTCCCTCCCTCACGGAGAAAACCACGGCCGGTATGAGCGCCTTTTTTCCGCCCTGGATGCCTCCGGCCAATCCTGTTGATCTCTGGCCGGCCATTGAACATCACAGCGGCAAGAATCGGGACATCTATATTATGGCTCTGGAGGCGGTGCTGGCAGATGAAAAGATTGACGCCTGCATGATTCACAGTTTCATTGGTTTCAGCCGTATTCACCTTGATCTGGAGGCAATCGCCCTCCTTGTCGAAAAATGGCGAAAACCTGTTTTCATCTGGGCCATGGGTGAGAAGGAAAAGATTATCTCCTTCCGGCGGGATGCCTGGAGAAAGAAAATCCCCTTCTTCCATGAACTGCACAGGGCCGTCGAGTGTATGGCCGCGTCCATGTCATATCAGCCAGCTCCGCCGCCCCCTTCCTCAATCGCGT
>JAITWQ010000177.1 GCA_031285215.1 Syntrophobacterales bacterium
CATATTCTTTATCTTCAGAATTGCGAATTTTCAGATATGTTAGCCTTCGGCCTCATTTTCGCCCATTTACCCGATGATTCGGTTTTGCATCTGTCAAACAGTTCTCCCGTCCGCTACGCACAGCTTTTTCAGGGCAAATCGTCCCTCCTGTACCTCTCCAACAGGGGTACCAGCGGCATTGACGGCGTTCTTTCCTCGGCGGCGGGATACGCCTTTTTATCTTCCAGGATTAACACCGTGATCATTGGTGACTTGGCCTTTTTTTACGATTCCAACGCCCTCTGGAACCGCCACTTACCGCCTAACCTACGTGTTATCATTATTAATAACGGCGGCGGCGGTATCTTTCGCCTGATTGACGGCCCGGCGGAAAAGTCCCTTCTGGAAGAACATTTTGAAGCCCGCCATGCCATGCAGGCCGCGCCTCTTGTCCAAGCTTACGGCCTGGAGTGTTTTGTCGCGGAAAACGAAAAAGAACTGGAAGCGGGGCTGCAAGAATTGTATAAAGACTCGCGCGGCAAGGCGGCGGTTCTGGAAATACGAACACCCGGTCCGCAAAACGCAGAGATATTTCAAAAATATTTTCATTATATAAGAGGACAGGAAAAATGACGGAACAGAAAAGAAATTGGGAACCCATCAAAGAGTATGAGGAAATTCTCTTTGAACTTTGGGAGGGAATCGGAAAAATCACCATTAATCGTCCCCGTTACCGCAACGCCTTTACCCCCACGACCACTATGGAAATGAGCGACGCCCTGCGCCTTTGCCGTGAAGATCACCGGATTAATGTTGTCGTCATGACGGGAGCCGGCGACAAAGCCTTTTGTTCCGGCGGCGATCAAAATTTAAAGGGACACGGCGGCTATATCGGCAAAGACGGCGTACCGCGCTTGAATGTTCTGGACGTGCAAAAGCAGATTCGTTCCCTTCCCAAACCGGTTATTGCCATGGTCAACGGCTACGCCATTGGCGGCGGCCATGTCCTCCATGTCGTCTGCGATCTGACCATTGCTTCGGAAAACGCCATTTTCGGGCAAACCGGGCCGCGCGTGGGCAGTTTTGACGCCGGTCTTGGCTCATCCTATCTGGCCGCCATTGTCGGGCAGAAAAAGGCCCGGGAAATATGGTTTCTCTGCCGCCAATACTCAGCCCGGGAAGCTCTGGAAATGGGTATGGTGAATAAGGTTGTGCCTTTGGAAAAGCTAGAAGACGAGGTGGTGGAGTGGTCAAAGGCCATGATGAAACACAGCCCCCTAGCTTTGAGAATGCTCAAGCTCGGCTTGAATGCTGATCTGGATGGCCAGATCGGGTTGCAGGAATTTGCCGGCAACGCTACCCTTCTCTACTACCTTCTCGACGAAGCCCAGGAAGGCAAAAGGGCATTTTTGGAAAAACGCGATCCCGATTTCAGCAAATATCCCAAGTTTCCCTGACGCGCTTTTCATGAAGGAAAATATTTGTATGACACTGTAGCCATTTGCCTGGTTCCGTTTCATTTTTTATGTTAAGATCAATCCCGTTTATTTTCCCCCCAGGGAAAGACCCCAGACGGTAAATCACATAACTGATTATAAGCGGCATATTTTTGAGATGCCCCTGAGAATTTATTAAAATTGAGGAAGAAAAAATGACGTTCCGTAACAATTCTTTGCTATGCAGCCGTTATCATCGTGCGGCTGCCATCTTACTGCTATCTTTCTTTGTACTGTTCCTCTTTCCCTTTTCTTCTTTTGCCGGACTTTATGAAGACGCCTTAGCCGCTCTCAACAAAAAATCATTTCAAAAGGCCTTTCAACTCTTCACAAAAGACGCCAAACAGGGCAACCCCGAATCCCAGTTCATGCTGGGATCGCTGTACGCCCAGGGGCGGGGAGTGAAAAAAAATCTTTCCCAGGCGGCCCATTGGCATGAGCAGGCGGCAAAACAAGATCATCCCCAAGCCCAATATGTTCTCGCCATCATGTATAAAGAGGGAGAAGGGGTGATAAAAGATCCCTCGCAAACCCTTTACTGGCTGGAAAAGGCGGCCCAGCATAACTCTCCTGACGCGCAATACGCCCTGGCCGTAATGTATGATAACGGAGACGGTATTCCCCAAGACAGCGACCTGGCTCTTCGCTTCTATGAAATGGCGGCAACACAGGATTTCCCCAGAGCACAGACAGCAATGGGGCTTTTGGCCGTTCACAGCAACCCTCCCCGTTTTACTGAAGCCGTGTCGTGGTTTGAAAAGGCAGCGTCTCAAGGCGACCCCCAAGCTCAATGTCAACTGGGCATACTCTACGAAAAGGGGCGCGGCGGCCTTCCCCGCGATTATGAGCAGGCGGCCCGCTGGTATAAAAAGGCAGTGAAACAGGGCGATCTTGCCGCCCACAATGAACTTGGCTTTCTCTATTATAATGGCAAAGGCGTCCCCCAGGATTATATCCTTTCCTATGCCCTGTTCAGCATTGCCAACGAAAGGGGCAGCGCTGAGGCCTTTCAGAACTGCTATATCGCAGCGTCATTTTTACCGCCAAAACTCTTTGAAAAAGCAAGAACCCTCGCTAAAAACCCGCAAAAAGTGTACAATATGATCGGAGACTGAAACCGCTTTACGCAATATTCAGGTGACTATTCATAACTATCAGGGATAAATATGAATTTTGCTAAAATAGACGTCTTAAAAGAGCAATTGCAAGCCGCCAGTCCGCTTAGCGAAACGGAGCTGAGACGCCTGTGTAATGAGTTTATCATAGAAAACACATACAATTCCAACGCCATAGAAGGCAACACCTTAACGTTACGCGAAACGGCTCTTATCTTACAGGAAAATATCACCGTCGGGGGAAAGCCTCTGAAAGAGCATTTAGAGGCAGTAGGACATCGTGACGCATTCGCATATGTCATGACCCTTGCGGATGAAAACGCAGACCTCACGGAACGCGTGATAAAAGAACTCCACTCGCTGGTGCTGATGAACGATAGTATGCACAAAGGCAAGTACCGTGATGTGCCGGTGGTAATTGCGGGGGCCGCGCGTACACCGCCAAACCCTGTCATTGTTCCGGAGCAGATGGAAAGGCTTATGGCAGAATATCCTTCCATAAAGCAGAATAAGCACATTATAGAAGCGGCGGCGGAGTTTCACTTGCGTTTTGAGGAGATTCATCCCTTTATTGACGGCAACGGACGCACGGGGCGGTTGATCATGA
>JAITWQ010000246.1 GCA_031285215.1 Syntrophobacterales bacterium
GTCAAAGATAATGAGTTGCTGGAAACGGCAATGCGTTACCTCAAATTTTATGTGGGCGCCACGATTCCTCCTGATTTTGACAACAAGATTCTGGAGCTTTTGGATTCCGAAACAAAACCTGATGCCAGAGGATATGCAAAACTGGGCATAGGCCATTTTAACGAAAGCGGCAAACCGGAAGACGGCCTCTGGTCGCGCCGTTTGGGTTCCTACTATATTATTGGTACGGGGCGATCACTTTTGGCCTCCGTGTCGCCCAAGATTCGCCTTGAAAAAGGAGGGCAGCCCAGTCAGATCGCCCTGAATTTAGGAGATCTCAGCAAAACCCGTGTAGGAAATTTTTTCCGGGCGGAAGCTTACACCAAAGACCGCCGCACATCCGCGGGCAACGCCCTACTGCTCCACGCCTACCAGCAGCAGCTACAGCCGCATGATCTCCAGGGCGCGTTGCGGGCAGTACAGAACCAGAGTCTTCTCTGTCCTTTGGGTGGAACTTTTGCCGCCGACAAGAACCAGCCGGACCGCTGGAAGTCAACAGCCTGGAAGGAAGAGACTCTGTATAATACCAATCAGCTGCCTAATACCTACCGCCAGGTAATTCTGGATGAAATGAAATTCTTGCGGCTGGAATTTGCCATGGATCCCGATACACTAAAAACACGTTTGGAAATTCAGACCAAAACCGTAAAATAGTTTCAAAGTTTCAATTTTTAGAAAAGAGCGTCCGCAAAAAAACGGACGCTCTTTCTTTTTGGCGAAGAGTTTAGTAATTCGCGTCAGACTTTGTAGTTTTTCGGCCCTTCGGCGAAACTGAATGTTTTCACCTCTGCAACGTCAATGTAAAAGATTTGCAAGACCGGATTATCCGGCGTCTTGTAAATCCCTTTTATCGGCGGATTTTCGTCAAGGGCGCGGGTTTTGAGGGCTAAATCATCCACAAAAACCGCCTTGCCGTTAATGGACAACACGGGGTTAAAGTCTGCCGGACAGGTGCAGAAAGACACGTTTGCATTGCTTTTTAGCTGGTCATAGACCGGCTTTTGACTGCCGGTACAAAAATATGCCCTGTTGCCATCGGCAAACAGGTATTGGAATACCCTTGTGCGTACACCCTGCCCGTCTTGCGTTGCCAAAACGCCAACGGGATTCTTTGTTAAAATCGCGGCATAATCAATCATAGAAATTCCTCCTCGTTTTTTTGGGGCTTGTGTTTGCGCCACCTTAAGAGTATAATAAAGATGTAAGGAGCAAATGTAAAGTAAGCACTTTAAAGTGCCGAAGTATCTTTCAGGTAACTATTGGAGGAATCAGGATGTTAAAGCGATACGAATTGCCGCCCTGCCCGGTGGAAACGACCTTGGCTTTAATGGGTGACAGGTGGAAACTTTTGATTGTACGGGATTTGCTGACAGGGACAAAACGCTTTGGCGAGCTAAAAAAATCTCTTGACGGAATTTCTCAAAAGGTGCTGACCCAGCATCTTCGCCTCATGGAAGAAAGCGGCCTTGTTCACAGAGAGGTTTTTGCCGAAGTTCCGCCAAAAGTAGAATATACATTGACAGAACTGGGGCGGAGTCTGAAGTCAATACATGACGCCATGTGGCGTTGGGGTGAAGAATACAAGAAAAGGCTGGCCTCCGAAAAGGCGCAGCACGAGACATGATCTCTCCTGTTAATTCATGGGGCAAACCAATATGAAATTTATGGAAATGTCAGGCGATTACGCGGAAATGGGATTTCTCTTCTGGATATTCACGCAATATATGATTTTATGGATATACCCTTCCACGGATGACGCAGAGAAAATTTTCTTTCTGGCTCTCCTCATGGGATTTGAGTTTTTTATGCTGGGGGCACGTATTATGTTTGCGGGTGCGCCTTTTATCGCGGCAGATCAGGGAATAAACGCCTGGTGGATTTTTGCCGGATGTTTGGCGTTTTTCGGGTTATTTGCTTTCGTATTCGTAATAATGGCCGGAAACGTCTATCTGATATGGATTTACGCCGGCCTGGTGATAAGCCGTTTGTTTCAGACTTTCCAATACTATAATGCCGGCGTCAGCAGCGGCAGTATGGAAGCAACTACCTTGATGGGTCCGAGCGCACTTCAAATGATGCTTTTCTTTTTTATTATGATGATAGTGGTGTTTCAGCACAAACATGTTCCCACTCTCGCCCTTACACAAGACTTTTTACAGTCCATCAATTACGAAAAAGCTGTCCGCATAAAAGGCATGCTTACCGAAATGCCCCATGTATCAATGTGCTTTGGCGCTTTATATTACGGGTTACTCTTTGCGGGAAAGTTTACAAAAACGATTTGGAGAGCGTTCGCTTAAACACGCACAGCGCTTTTCTCCCTGGCAGGTCTCCTTCATCCATGCTAAAAACGCAAAGCACAACGGGAAAATGGAAAGGGAAAAGGAAAACACATGATCATCAATGAACCCCTGTTGGATCAATTCTATCACAACCTTGACGAACGCTCACAAAACGCACTGGATCACACCATTGATGAGATGGTGCGTGTCAAGGAACAGGGAGGAAAAATCGTCGTTGTCACGGGAAGCGGCCCGAACCTCCACGAGGGAGTCACCACTCTTATCGCCGAATTGATCCGTCTGGAAATGGTGGACG
This sequence comes from Syntrophobacterales bacterium, assembly GCA_031285215.1. GTDB lineage: Bacteria > Desulfobacterota > Syntrophia > Syntrophales > JAAYKM01 > JAAYKM01. Next base: position 2,638 of record JAITWQ010000246.1, read on the forward strand.
GAGTCACAACCAGCTCCGCTGTCATTGCCCATGAGCTGGCCGGAACACTGGATCGGGTACGGATGTGCGACGCCGCCCCATTGGGCTTCGATAAACAGAAAATGCCCCGGGGAAATCTGTTTGAATTCACCGTTATGACGCCTGATTTGTTGGAGCAGCTGCGGGAGGAAATGATTCTGGATGAGAATCTCCTTGAAAAAGGCCGCACGGCGGAGGGGCATTTTGTCATCAAGGCGGCGGGTAATATGGCCTATCCCATGGGCCTCCGGACGGAAATGATCGCCCAGGACATTCTTCATGCGGCCCGGCAGTTTGGCCTTACCTTTGAAGAGGCGGCCGGAGCCGGATGCGACGAGCGCACCATGCTGGGCGCGTCGTCTAAACGCGGTATTCCCATTCTGGTCACCCTGCCCCAGATCGTGGGCGGCGGCCATGTGGGCCTTGCCATCGGCGACAGCATTCCCATATCAAGGCGATCAAGCCTGATCGCTCAAATGATGTCTTCCGCCGATATGATTATTGAATCGGCTGTCGCCCTCACCCAGGAAATTCATGACGGCCCCTTTGAAACCTACACGGGCCATGGCATCTGGTCGTGGTGGCAGGGATTTCCCACGTATCGTCTGGAAGAGAAAACACTGGTTCGCATTGATCTTGACGAAAACCTGCGCAAGGCCCAAGATCTCCAGCGCGACAGCGCCATGATTCAAGAGGCGATTACCAGGGGACTGCCCAAAACAAAGATATCCAAGATTCCCTTCCGCATGGAAATGTCCGCCTTCTCGCGGCTGGAAAAGAGCATCCCCATCATCGGCGATATCGGCGAAGTATGGCCCCTGATCGCCTGCCGGACAGCAAAAAAACTGGGACATGCCCTATCCTTCATGAGCTATAAGCAGGAAACGGATGAGGGTAAAAAAATGCGGGAGTGGATTGTTGACCAGATCAAACCATTCGACAAAAAGAAAATGCTGTCCCGTCTGGACACGTTTACCCCACGGATTAAATGATATGAAAGAAGAAAAAGCCGTTGTTTTAGGAGTAATACCCTGCCGCTACGCCTCCACCCGCCTTCCCGGAAAACCACTGGTTGATATTGACGGAAAACCCATGATTCAGCACGTGTATGAACGCTGCCTTACGGCAAAACTTCTCTCCGCTGTGGTCATTGCCACAGACGACGAACGCATTGCGGCTGCCGTGAAATCATTTGGCGGGCAGGTGATGCTGACAAGCCCCGATCATCCCAACGGCACCTCCCGCGTTGCGGAAGCGGCGCGCAAAATGAATCACGATCTGGTGTTGAACATTCAGGGTGACGAACCCCTGATTTCTCCGGAATGTCTTGATGAACTGATCACGATCATGATCAGCGACGGAGAAAGCGTATGCTGGACATGCAGTACGCCCATTCTTGACGAAAGCAAGGCGGACAATCCTTCCGTGGTCAAGGTTGTCGCCGATAAGAATAACAACGCCCTTTATTTCAGCCGCTCTCCCATACCGTTTCCCCGGGAAAGTGCTTCCCTCCCCTATATGGAACATGTGGGAATTTACGGTTTTACCCGTGATTTCCTGCAGCATTACATCACCCTGCCGCCCACGCCCCTTTCACAAAGGGAATCCCTGGAACAGTTGGTAATTCTGGAACACGGCTACAAAATCCGCATGATCGCGACACATTACCCTCCCCTGGGACCTAATGTGAACACGCCGGAAGATTTGGAAGAAGTCCGGCGCATTATGGCCGGCCAGCAGCGATCAACAGGCAAAGCCTGACTAAACAGCCCTTGACATCTCTCCTGTACTCTACTAGTGTGATATATTAATTCGTCGTTAGAGAGGGGATAGGAAATGATTGGCATACTCATCGCAACTCACGGCGATCTGGGCTGTGAGCTTATCAAGGCGGCCGAGCTTATCAAGGGGAAACTAACTCAAACAGCATGTGTCCGGATTGACGAAACCAAAAGCGTAGAACAGATTAACAAAGAAATCAGTACGGCCATCAAAAATCTGGATCAGGGTCAGGGCGTATTGATCTTAACGGACCTTTTTGGAGGAACTCCCTCCAATATTTCCCTTTCCTTTCTCAAAAAAGGCAAAGTGGAAGTTGTCACCGGCGTTAATTTACCCATGATGCTGAAATTATCCGCCGTCAAAAAAGAAGATATGAATTTAACGGAGTTTGCCTCCTTCATCACCGAATACGGGAAAAAAAATATTTATTCCGCAAGTGAAATCCTTGATAAAAAGGTATCAGGTTAACATGCATGCCGTTCAACATATCTCTTGTCAGGGTTGACAACAGGCTGGTTCACGGGCAGATACTTGAAGCATGGCTCCCCTTTACAGGCGCATCCTCCATTATCATCCCCAATGATTCCCTGGCCAGCGATATGTTCCGCGAAACGGTCATGCGCATGGCACTGCCCAGAGATATTGAACTCTATACTTGGTCACTCAATGATTTTCAGAAGCTACATCAATTGGCGCAGGATCAAAACAGAAAGGTTCTTATTTTATTCGCTGATATTCAGGACGCCTTCAAGGCATACGAAAAGGGATTTCTTTTCACAACATTGAATATCGGCAATGTTCACAGCGATCCCTCTGTTATTTCCTGCTCTCCCTCTGTTTTTTTAAATGAGGAAGACATTGGTCTTTTAGTTCAGCTCTCCAGAGGGAAAGGGGTAAGAATTGACATACGGCGGGTTCCTAAAGAAAAACCGGCGGATTTTCGGCCAATCTTAAAACATTATTCGGATTGACTGCGGCTTTAAAGTTCACGCCAGCCACATCAGGTACGGGATTTGAGTGATGACGCTCCTATCATTAGATGTTTCCCTCATAACGCAAATCATCATCGCCGCTCTTGGCGGCGCTTTTCTCTGTCTGGACCGCATCGCCTTTCAGACAATGGTATCGCGGCCCCTCGTCATAGCGACAATAACGGCCTGGATCATGGGAAATACCCTCGCGGGCCTTATGGTTGGCGCTTTACTTGAATTATTCTGGCTGAATAAGCTGCCATTGGGAACCTACGCACCGCCTAACGATTCCATCGCCGCGATTTTAACCGCCATCACCACAACCGTTCTCATAAAGGAGATGGGGCCGCTTTATTCCCCCAAGGCCATCATGGCCTTTTCCCTGTTAATCTATATTCCCCTGGGATGGTTTGCTCCGAAAACGGAATATCTTTGGAAAAATTTTAATAAACGGCTCTCGGATAAACTTCTCGCAGAACTTGATTCTCCCCAAAAACATTTTTCTCCCATCAGGGTCTTCCCTTCCCTGGCCTGGTATTTTCTCTACTCCCTGTTCTTTATCGCCATGGGGCTTGCGGCGGGGCTGCTTCTTATTCCCCCTCTCTTTTCCCTTCTGCCCTCCTTTGGACACACGGCTCTCGCCTTTATCTATTATCTTTTCCCTCTGATTGGCGTTGCCGCAGTGATTACCACAACACAAAATAAAAAAGTTATTCTTTATTTTTCCGGCATTTTCATTCTTGCTGCCCTTCTCTATGAAATCGGAACTTTTATATGAAAGAAGAACCATTTTATATCCGCCCCGCAACAGAAAATGATCTGGACGCCATTGACGCCATGGAAGGAGAATCGTTTCTCTCGCCCTGGCCCAGAGATATTTTCCGGAAAGAAATGCAGTTGTCCTTCAGCCGCTCCTTTGCCGCCGCAGAAAATAAATCCGCGGATAACATACCCGTCGGTTATATTTTTTTCTGGATAATTGATCAGGAAATGCAACTGCACCGCCTCGCCGTAAAAAAAACAAGGCAAAGACAAGGTATTGGTAGCCTTCTCCTCCAAGAAATGATAAACACGTGCCGATCAGAAGGAATAACTGATGGTTTTCTGGAAGTGCGGGCTTCAAATCAGAACGCCATCAACCTCTACCAAAAAGCGGGATTTACTGTTGCCGGCGTAAGAAAAGGCTATTATGACGATACCCGCGAAGACGCGCTCATTATGAAATGTACGGTAAAACAGCCATGACTTACAGAATTAACGCGGATGTAAACACAGGGCAGGTCATCGAAAATCTGGAAATAGCGAATAATTACTTTGTCCTGTCAATCCTGCTGCGGTCAGGCCAATTTGACGCCATGCCCGGTCAATTTGCCATGATCCGCAGACAAAATGTAAAGGATCCCCTTCTTAGCAGGCCTTTGGGTCTTTACGGCGTGTATGAGACAGAAGCGGGTATGGTCATTGAATTTTTCTATCATGTCGTAGGCAAGGGCACATCAGCCCTGTCTCATCTTGTGGTTGGCGACCGGGTCAGTATTCTCGCGCCTCTGGGAAAACCTTTTAACCTGCAATTTGCGCCTCGCTCCCATGCCGTCCTCATCGCCGGTGGTATGGGCATTGCACCCCTGACCTATCTTGCCGATTATCTGTGCAACACCATGGCCACAGTAAAAAAACTTACCCTTTACATGGGAGCAACGGAAGCGTCAAGGCTGGTAGGTCTGACAAGGATAGAACACTTCTGCACGGACATTAAGATCGCAACAAACGACGGCAG
>JAITWQ010000011.1 GCA_031285215.1 Syntrophobacterales bacterium
CATATTCGCCGGCTTGCACCTTGGCTTTCACTATGTTTGCCATTTCGTTGGGAAGGGTAATGCTTAACTGCTGTGTGGTGCGCATAATAACCTCTGTTCCTTTTAAGTAGGATTTAATCATACCTGCAAACATTTAAAAGCGCAAGACAAAAACTAAACGGGATAGTTTTATTTCTTGTTCGGGAGAAGCTATGCCTTGTCAGAGCGTTGGCACCATGAGCTTGGAAAGATTGGCATACGCGGCAAGGTGAATATACAATCAGGGATTATCGTGTTCCCATATTCCGGCATAACACGCGGCAAAATCATCTTTGCCTGTTGCCAGCATCAGCGTGAGAGGCATAACTTTACGTGCTTGAGAAATCATCTCTCCCGCAATATTTCGTATATCCCACTGGGCATGACGATCAAGGCGAAGACGGGCAATGTGGTACAATTCACGGGCGTTAACTTTGATGGTCATCCTGCGGCGATGGGCGTTGGTCAGGCAATATGATGCCCCAAGGGGCGACAGCGCTTTGACGGCGTCATACATATCTTCGACCTGGCGGATCATCGCCAAAAAATCCGCTTCCATTCCCGTCTCGCAAACGGAACGGGGAACAGTCACTCCCAATTCCGGCTGATAGTCCTGACAGAGAAGGGTGGCCATGCGATGGCGCTTTAACTGGGCAAAGCAACTGGCGCTAAGGATGAGTTCGTAGGTTAAATCAACTGATTCCAGTTCTCTGGGAGCCGCATCATGGCTCTTCATATAGCGGAAGGCCGATTTAAAGATTTCCTTTTTCTGAGAAGGATGGGCAGAAACAACCATTTGCCGGCACGCCTCAATGGACATGTTCGTCGTCATGTACATAAAAGACGCCAAAACACGGTCATCGGCATCCGGTGCGGCGTGAACCAAGCGGACAGAAGGGTCTTCATGGCCCGGCAGCGCAAGGGAATCATTTTCCGGAGGCGGGGAAATATGGCTTATCGTCTTCGACAGTTCCTGAAAAGTTAAATGATCATAGTCCGTCCTATCGGTATAGCGAATGAGGGACGGCGCAATGGGTTTTACCACGGCATAGAGTTTCCACCCGTATTCATTCGCTTCATGGAGGGGATGTGACGCCATTCTGCGCAAAACAAGCTCAATATTCCGCGCGTTAAGGGTAATGCCCATCTGCGTCTGAGTGGCCAGGGATAAAACATAGCGGGCATCTTCCTTGGCCCATCCGTCAAGGGTGAAATGGTTTGCCGGATCTTCCGCAAGATCGGCATGGGTCTCAAAGACGTAACGGCGTAATTTACCATACAGCCTATGGTATAATTTGTTTTGGCTTTGCACCAGATTACGGAATCTGTCATCCAGACGGGCGTCACATATCTCCTTCGGCACGACAAAATCATCGGACAGAAGTACATAGCGCTGCGATTTTTCCATGTAGGAACAGAGGCGGAATTTCTCGATTTCTTCGGCCAAAAGACGGGAAACACCCATAATATCAATGTTGAAAACGGCATGTTCCGCAATGGAACTGTGGCCCATTTCAAAAAAGATACGGCTGTTGAATTGACGGGATTTCTCGATTTCATCCTTGGCAATAGCCCGCAGCTCCGGCACAGACTTGGGGCTTCTGCTGATGCGTGCATATGCCGCAGAAATGGTTTCCGGCGTCAGGTGATGCAGCTCCGCCGGATGCCGTTTAACGATTTCACAGATTGTTTCATAATCCAGATTGTAACCTGCCAGGATAACATCCATAATCGCGCAATCACCTGAACTTTTTATGTGATTCCAAATGCCGGCCCGCGTCAGATAAGAGCCGGTTTTCCCAAAGACGATTTTAGGTATTCAAGCATCAATTCTTCCACCATCCGCTCTTTGGGAATATTTTGAGCGGGCAAGGCTTCATTTGCTTCCTTCTGGCTGATATGCCCCGCTTTAATGGCCGCGTTTTGCTTTGCCTGCTGCAGAGCCGCATACTTTTTATGGAGTTCATCACCTGGCAGCGCGGAAAGAGACTGGGCCGCCAGAGCGATTTGCTTTGCCTCCGGAAGGCGCGGGGATTCCAGAATAATCAATGTATCCCGGGCAAAGCGTTTTTTGATGCCGTCCACAACATGTTTGGATTCTACAAAATTCATCCCGGACCAACCCGCCCTGATCCACTGAAAAGCAGCCATGCGCACACCCGCACTTCCAGGATTCAATTCCGCGTAAACGCCTACGGAGAAATAATCGTAGATATACGATTTAACCCAGCCAAGACCTGCTTTCGCCGATCCCGTCTGGCCGGAATAATAATAAGTCCAGCTGTTGTCCGGGCCGACAATAAATCCTTTTTCACCGACATTGGACGGGCCGGTCTGTTTTGATACGGAAACAAGAACCTGCCGCCCCTTGTAGTTTAACACAATGAGCGTTCTTTGCAGATCATACTCATAATAAACGCCTGTGGTCAGGTCGGGCGTATTGGAGTCATGCTGTCTGCCCCTCACAATAACAGGACTTCCGCCAGGGGGAACTGTCTTCCAGGAAGCGGGCAGGGGCTGTTCTCCCGCACGTGAAGGACGCCAGACAGAATACCTGAGGGACGACGGTCTGGTAATCACGCCCGGTATGGAAGAGGAATATGAGTATTCCATAAAACGGGGAAAGGTAACCTTCGCGTCAAACTCATAATAACCACCCGGACATTTCTGGGCCTCCGGAAGAGCTTTCTCTTTATTCTTCTGCGGTTTGTCCGCCAGGACATGATCCACAAGAACGGCAACTGCCCGTTCATCAAGGCTCGTTTTGGGATCAACGCAAAATTGCACCAAACGTGCCGCCGCTTCATTAATTGACATTTGCCCGTCGGAAGCCGCAAGAGATACGGACGAAAAACACAGAAAACCCCAAAAGAAGATCGCATAAACAACGATTTGGCACGGCTGATATTTTTTTCTCATAATTTGACGGTTCCTCATATTTTATATTGCGCGACGATACACGGATTTACAGCTTCTGTCAACACGATGGGACAAGTGGAACAGAGGGAGCAGCCCCGGAATTACTTTTTACACCGCACCCTGAGAGCGGCAATATCGGCGGGAGAAAGTTTGTCCGTTAGTTTCCCTTCGTGGGCCAGGTAATACATGAGGGCGTTGGGGTCGTCAACATGGCCGATGCCCAGGGCATGGCCAAATTCATGGGCCAAGACCTGAACGAGATCTCTTTTGCCCGCGTATTGATAGATGGTAATGCTTTCTTTGAATCCCTTGCGCTGATAAAGCCCCTTACCAAACTTCTCCCCCAAACGTCCGCCCTCTTTGCGGTAGTCTTCCACATCGGACTGATGTTTTATCGCGATACTATTGATCATGGAGGACAGCTGATTCATCATATTCGCAATTTGGTTCAAATCGTCCTGGCGTCTCTGTAAATCGGCAGACATGGCATTTAAAGCGGACATTTCCCGCTGCAAACGCCGATATGCTTCTTCGGATACTCCTCCGCGGCGGCGTCCCGCTTCGTTTTCTGCCTGAAAAGCCTGCACCCGGCGGCGATGTTCTGCCATATCTCTCTCCAACGGCCCTCTTTTCCGTTCATAGTCCCCTTTCAATTCATCGTAGTGGCGTTTCCATCCTTCATAAGAGTCGCGTCCCGCTTTTACATCCACGTTTATTCGCTTCATCTTCTCGGAAGCATCCTGGCGATGATCATACACCATCTCAATGACGATCTTTCCGTCCGGCGTTTCCTGAAATAAATCACGGGAAAAAGGAACCGACCATATATCCGCCGCCTTTTTTGTCAGACGGGAAAATTCGCCGGGAGAAATTCCGAAACGCTCATCAATATGGCCGATGCGATAGGTAAAAACTTTGCCGCAAGGATTGGAATAGCGCGGATAGACAAATAACAGAACAACCAGTAAAATGACCGCCAGTACCAGAGTTGATAAAGTAAACGCGCCTCTCTCCGTTTTTAACAGGGAAAGGAAAGGATTGCGTCTGCTGATTTGCTTCATGATCAGACCTTTTTCAGTTTTTTCTTCTCACCGCGCTGGAGACAGCAAAAGAAACAGGAGAAAAGCAAAATATCATTTTTTGCACTTCGCCTTCAGCGCGGCAATATCAGCCGGAGACAGTTTCTCTATTTTTCTTCCCGTATCATAGGGATACATAAGGGCGTTGGGGTCATTAATATGCCTGATTCCCAGAGTATGGCCGAATTCATGGGCTATTAACTGCACAAGATTATCTTTATTATGATATTGATAAAGGGTAATACTTTTGTCCCAGCGGTGATAAACGCCTTTCCCGTATTCTCCCCCCAAACGCTCGCTCTCTTTGCGATAACTGGACGCATTGTCATGGTGCCTCTCCGCAACGCCCTGCATCTGAGGAATTAATTCATCTTTCTTAGCGGCCAGTTCTTTCAGCTCTCCCTGTCTTTTCTGTAATTCGTCACGCATCGCATTCAACGCGGCGTGCTCCCTTTCCAAATGTTTAAGCGTCTCTTCGGATACTCTGCCGCGATGGAGCGACGCTACCTTTTCTTCCCGATACACCTGCAGCCTGCGGCGATATTCCGCGGCGTCCTGTTCCCATTTCCCCTTTTCCCGTGCATGTTCTTTTTGTAATTTATCGTGCCTGTCTTTCAGCCCTTTGTACGTTTTCAAATCCTCTTTCGCGTCCGCACCTATCCGCTGCATCTTCCCGGAGGCGTCCTGACGGTGGTCATACACCATTTCAATGAGGATCCTGCCATTAGACGTCTCCTGAATTAAATCTGCGGAAAAAGGAACAGACCACACTTCCGCCGCCTTTTTCACCAGGCGGGAAAATTCGCTGCGGGAGATCCCGAAGCGCCCGTCAACTTCGCCAATGCGATAGGTTACAACTTTGCCGCAGGGGCCGGAGTAGCTTGGGCAGACAAACACAAAGGAAACCAGGAAAGCGGCCAGCAGAACAGCAGCCGGTATAGTTAATGCACTTTTTCCCGTTTTTAACGGCAAAAGAAAAGGAAAAGATTCGCCGTTATCTGCGCCCCCTTTTCTTAAAATCAGTCGCGGGAAACGTATTGTCACTTTTTTCTCCTTATGATTCTTTTCGCGCCTTTTCATAAGCGGCCAAGGCCTGGGGGAACGGACTAAGGACCCGGCGAATCAACCCCTGAGTTAAAGAAATGGCCAATCCATAATTGGTAATGGGAACCCGGCTTTCCTGGGCGCGGGAAATTCTGCTTAGCATTTCCCGGCGGTTTAACATACACCCTCCGCAATGGATAATTACCTTATATTCTTCCAAATGAGACGGATAATCACGGCCGGAGGACAGGTCAATATCAAGCTCGCCCCCCGCATATTCCCGCAGCCAGCGGGGAATCTTGACACGGCCAATATCGTCTTGCAGGGGATGATGGGAGCATGATTCCGCGATAAGAACCTTGTCCCGGGGATGAAGCGATTCAATCGCCGCCGCTCCTTTTGCCGCCGCAATAAGATCTCCCTTCTGCCGCGCCATGAGGATGGAAAAAGTTGTACAGGGAATATTTTCCGGCACATGGGCAGCAACCTGGAGAATCGCCTGAGAATCAGCAATGACAATATCCGGCGAGCCTTGCAGCAAAGACAGGGCATATTTTACTTGCGTTTCCCGGACGGCAAGAGAAACGGCCAGATGATCCAGGGCGTCACGGATCGTCTGCACCTGCGGCAGGATAAGGCGTCCTCTGGGCGCCTGGTCATCAATGGGAATAACAAGGAGAACAAGCCCGCCCCTTGAAGGCAGGAGATCGCCGACGAGGGAAGGCGCAGCCAGATAATCTTCCGGTGAAACGGCCAAAAGGTGTTGTTTCAAAAGAGCGATATTTTTTTCGCGGCCCCCGTCGTCAGTGGTTGACAGGGCAATCACATAATCCGATCTTTCTTTTATCTTCCGGAGAAATTCCGGAGACGGGGTTTGCAGATCCGCCTTGTTCACCATAATGATCAGGGGGATTTTCTTTTTTGCCGCCTTTTCCCATACCGTTTCTTCGTAATGGGTCCACTGGTCAGGTTCCGTAACAAGAAGAATGATATCCGCCCGCTCATATACGTTTTCCGTTTTTTGCACCCGGAGTTTGCCCAGGGAAGAAGTATCATCCAGGCCGGCCGTATCAAGAAACAAAACCGGGCCTAAGGGCAAAAGCTCGGCGGCTTTTTCGACGACATCCGTTGTCGTCCCCGCTACAGGCGATGTGATGGCCAGTTCCTGATCCAGAATGTAGTTCAGCAAACTGGATTTCCCCACATTGGTACGTCCCAAAATGGCAATGTGCAGTCTGTTTCCCTTGGGTGTCGTATTCATTTTTTCACTCTTCCACGGCAAGAACAAACTGCGCCGCTATAAAATGAACGCGCCTTTATAAACCAAAGCCAAGGCCATACAGGTTAAGAGATACGAAAAACCGGTGATCATCCGCCGTTTCGCTGTATCCCAGTTTTATTCCCCAGCATTGATGGTAATAATTGACAGCGTAGGTTTGCTCAACGGTACGGGATGAAAGCTCATTTCTCTTTAAAACGGCTTCCACATCAAAGGCGCGTGTGAGGCGGGCCCGCAGGGCCAGGTTAACTTCCTCAATCAGACCTTTGGTATAATGATAACCGATAGAAGCGGAATCGCCACGGGATGTCGTCAGCACCAGATCACTGTTGGAGCGCAGCCAATTTCTGCTGTCTATGTCATATATACTGCGGTTTCTTACGGTAACATAGGGCAGGGGTCTGAAATCCCATTCCATTTCTACGGGGCCAAGGTGGGAATTATTGGTATTGATGGACGACAGGGTATAGCGATCAGGGTCAAGACGATAGGTTTGGGATACTTTCAGCCGCATCATTTCCCGATACTCCGGCCCCGTCTTTTCATTGACCCATTTTGTCATCAATGTATTGATCAGAGCATAGGTTATGCCGTTTTGCCTTGCAAACGATGAGGCATAATCGGGCGTATTGAACACATCCGTATTGTTGTCCCCATAGGTGTAATCCAACTCCAGACGTATGCCGTGGCGAATTTTATCCAGCGATTTGCCGCCCACGCGATAAGTGCGCTGAATATCCGAGGTGAGTATTCCTCCCACGACATATCCGCTGCGCAATCCATTACTGTCCACCTGGGGAACCTTGTCGCCATGGGACGACCAGAATGAGCCATGCCATTCGGCCCGCGGCGTAAACTGGGCATAACGGCCCAAACTGACGGGCATCATCAAAGTGGGATTAACATCAAAAAGGGAACCCTTCTGACCTTCCTGACGATAATAATTATTGTAGGAAGAAACAAATTCAAGGCGCAGGGGCGAATAAGGTATGGCCTGATTGATCGCCGTTAAAGTGATCTCCGGATATTGCTGCAGGGTATGAGCATTGGAGGCGGCGGAAAAATCGTCGGTATAACGGGCCAGCGTTGTCAGATTGAAAAGAGACCAATCCTTGACGGCGCGAATTTTGGAATCCAGCTCCCTCATCGAGGCATCCGCCTCAAAGGACACCTTATTAAAGGGATTCATCTGGCCCTTATCGTAATGCTGGCGATAATAATTACGGGAAGAAAAGTCTTTAAAATACCAGCGATCCGAAACGCGGGCAATATCCGCACGGATATAGTACCCGCTCTCAAAGGAAGATTCGTGCTGCAGGTAAAATGACCAGCGGTTATGATTTTCATCCCAATCCCGGGCAAAGGGGCCGCTGCGTTCTTCAATACGCAGTCTGTCACGGAGATAGTCACCGTAGATAACACCGGTTATATCCGGCGAAAAGGCATAGCGAAATTCAACCCCTTCACGAAAACCCCTTTTACTCATGTAATGCTGGTAAAATGTAGCGTCCGTATCCTCGGAGATGGCCCAGTAAAAGGGAAGCATAATATCAAGGCCGTTTTTATTCTTCGAGTAACTTATGTCGGGCAGCAATAAGCCGGTTTGCCGTGTTGTCTTAACGGGAAAGATAAAATAGGGAGAATAAAGCAGCGGCACTTTACCCGCATAAAAAGCGCCATGTTTGATAGTGCCATATCCATCAATGGTGACATTCAGCTCCTTGCCCCTGATAGACCACGCCGGATCAGGGCCGTCGCACGTTGTGGCAACGGCATCTTCAACACGATACGTCGCTTCGCCGCTTTTTTCAAATTGACTGCCCCGCACAAAAACGTGATTCTGCGCCGCAAACATCCTGCCCTCATCCACAGTTCCCGTTTTTGTTTTGATATTGAAAACGACGCGATCACCTTCTAAAACATCCTGATTATTTTTTAAGAAAACACGCCCGGCGGCGTAAACGGTATCCGTATTTTGCTGTAAGATCACGGAATCAGCTTTTAAATAACCGCCCGTATAATAGACGATAACATCGCCATCGGCGTAATATGTTTCGTCTTCTTCTTCAAAACGAAACTGATCGGCATGAATATCAACGGGGCCATCCCGAAAGGCAAGTCCATAATCGGCAGCGGAAAACGCAAGCGAGGGCGCCGTCAACAATACGAAAAACAGTACGCATACTTGAACAAAAAGCCCTGCACAACGTTGTTCCATTATCTTTGTCCTCAAGCCTTTTATAATTTTTACCGGGGTGGCGTATCCTATTCTATTTGCATCATTAAGTCAAAATGATTTACTTCCCGGTCATTCCCTCCATAAATAAGAGAAGAAGACTGTAGATTACGTTGGCTTTGCCTGTTCAAGGCACGGGCGTCAATAAAACCTTCCGTGTTTACTGTGCGGCTGTGTTGGCCAGGTTCGGCAGCAGGAGAGGGTTAACTGCGCAGATAATTTTTCAGAAAGACGCCGGTGGGACAAAGGGCGTCTGCCGCGATTTCTTCGGGCGTTCCCGCAGCGATGATCCGGCCCCCCCCCCGCCCCCCCCGGGGGCCCCAATAGGTGATATTTTTCGCGCCAAGAAATAAATACACGTTTTTTTAAATAAACAACACGGTATTTACCCAATAAAACCAGCGCA
>JAITWQ010000014.1 GCA_031285215.1 Syntrophobacterales bacterium
CCTAAGGCAACTCTGCGAGCCGGCGCAACTTCCGTCGGCACCTGATACGTGGATCCGCCTACCCGTTTGGATTTAACCTCAATAACAGGTTTAACATTATTTATAGCCTTCTCGAAAACCTCCATGGGCGCTTCTTTCTGCTTTTTCTCTATAAGGTCAAAAGCGCCATACAGCATTGATTCGGCAACACTTTTTTTCCCCTTTTTCATCAAATTATTGATGAATTTGGCGACGAGCTTACTATTATATTTTGGATCCGCCAAGATCTCTCGTTTTTCAATTTCTCTTCTTCTAGGCATCTTCTTTTCTCCGCTCAGCTTGGCTTCTTTGCGCCATATTTCGATCGGCCTTGCTTTCTATCCTGAACACCAATAGAATCAAGAGTTCCTCTGACAACATGATACCGAACTCCCGGCAGATCTTTCACTCTTCCCCCTCTGACCAGAACAACCGAATGCTCTTGAAGATTATGCCCTATCCCCGGAATATAAGAAGTCACTTCATATCCACTGGTCAAACGAACTCTGGCAACTTTCCGCAAAGCGGAATTGGGCTTTTTGGGTGTCGTCGTATATACTCTGACACAAACCCCCCGCCGCTGAGGAGAACCGGCAAGAGCTGGCGTCGCCACTTTCTTTGCAAGCTTTGCTCGCCCTTTCCTGACTAACTGATTTACTGTAGGCATCCTTCCTCCCAAAACCTAGTCTTTACCCGACACAATAAAGTTCGTGTCAATATCAATTTGCATCTCAGATGTCAAGCGTTTTCTCCGCTTGTTTCTTCTAATGGGAGCTTTTCCTCCAATGATTCATGGTCTCCCGATGAAATTCCCAATTTCCTGTACATGATAAGCCCCGTTCCCGCCGGAATAAGGCGGCCCATAATGACATTTTCCTTGAGACCTCTTAAATAATCCACTTTCCCCGCCAAACTTGCTTCGGTAAGCACACGCGTCGTCTCCTGGAATGAAGCCGCAGAAATAAAACTTTGTGTGGACAGCGAGGCTTTGGTAATTCCCAGCAACACCGGCTCTCCCACGGCGGGCTTGCCGCCCTGCTCAATCACAGCTTTATTTTCCTCCTGGAAACGATACCGCTCAACCTGTTCATCGCCTATAAAACCGGTATCTCCCGGATCAATGACTCTCACCCTTCTTAACATCTGCCGTACAATAACTTCAAGATGCTTGTCGTTGATCTTCACACCCTGGAGCCGGTAAACTTCCTGTATCTCGTCAACGAGATAGCGGGCAAGGGCTTTTTCACCCTTTATTTTCAGAATATCATGGGGATTCTGGCTTCCTTCCATTAAAGAGCCGCCCGCAAAGATGCGATCCCCTTCCTGTACGCTAATATGCTTCCCTTTGGGGATAAGATATTCTTTTTCATCTCCCGTGTCGGATTGGACAATCACTTTGCGCTTGCCTTTGGCGTCTTTCCCATAGGCAACGACACCGTCAATTTCGCTGATCACGGCATAGTCTTTTGGCTTTCGCGCCTCCACCAGCTCGGCAACGCGCGGCAATCCGCCTGTAATATCCTTTGTTTTTTGCGTTTCCCTGGGAATCTTGGCAAGAATATCACCTGCTACCACATGATCGCCCTCAGAAACAACAAGGTTTACCCCAACCGACAGATAATGACGGGCAACGGCATTAGTTCCCGGAACTTTCGCTGTTTTTCCGCGTTCATCCTTGAGGGAAATGCGAGGCCGCAGATCATCCGCCTTGAACTCGACAATAACCTTGCGGGACAGGCCTGTTACTTCATCCACCTGCTCCAGCATGGTCTTGCCTTCAATAATATCACCAAATTTAACCGTGCCGTCAATCTCAGCTAAAACGGGAACAGAGAAGGGATCCCATTCGGCAATGCGATCGCCTTTTTTCACCATTGCGCCCTCGCCCACTTTCAGGTGAGCGCCATAGGGAACGGTGTATTTACCCCTGTTTCTTCCCTGGTCATCCAAAACATGAATCTCGCCGTTTCTTTTCATGACGACCAGGAAATTACCTTCCCGGCTGGCAACCAGTTCTCCCTTTCCCTGATCAAGGTTGACAAGTTTAACAACGCCATCATGACGCGCATCCAGGGTTGAGTGCTCATCAAACTTAGCAGTACCGCCGATATGGAATGTCCTCATCGTCAGCTGCGTTCCTGGTTCACCAATGGACTGCGCCGCAATAATACCAACAGCTTCGCCAATATTTACAAGATGGCCATGGCCCAAATCGCGGCCATAACACATGGCGCAAACGCCATGCTTGGATTTACACGTAATAACGGAACGAATATTAACCGTTTCTATGCCCGCACTATCAATCCTTTCCGCCAAAAATTCATCAATCTCCTGATTGGCGCTTACAAGAACTTCACCGGTAAAGGGATCTTTGATATCTTCAAGGGCAACCCTTCCCAGCACTCTCTCTCCCGCAGGTTCGATGATTTCCCCGCCTTCCATGAGAGCGTTCACAAAGATGCCGTCAACGGTTCCGCAATCATGCTCTGTAATAATGCAATCCTGCGCGACATCAACAAGGCGGCGTGTCAGGTAACCGGAATTAGCCGTTTTTAAAGCTGTATCCGCAAGACCTTTACGAGCGCCATGGGTAGAAATAAAATACTGCAGAACGGTTAATCCCTCGCGGAAATTAGCGGTAATAGGAGTTTCAATTATCTCTCCCGAAGGTTTGGCCATCAGGCCTCTCATGCCGGCAAGCTGCCGAATCTGAACATTGCTTCCCCTGGCTCCGGAATCGGCCATCATATAAACGGGATTAAAGCTTTGCATTTTTTCCACTTGCCCGTCACGGTTAGCCACTTCTTCCGTGCCGATCCCTTCCAGCATATCCGAGGCAATTTTTTCCGTTACCTGCGCCCAGATATCAATGACCATATTGTAACGCTCACCATCTGTAATGAGGCCATCCATATACCGCTGATAGATCTTCAGAACTCCTTTTTCCGCTTCGCTGACGATATTTTTCTTCGTCCCGGGAATAATCAGGTTATGAATCGCAAAGGAAGCACCGGAAACTGTCGCATATTTAAAACCAAGATCCTTTAACCGGTCTGCCAGCAAAACCGTCGTTTTATCGCCGCAAGCGCGGTAACAATGGTCAATCAGATTAGCAAGTTATTTCTTGTTAATGACCTTGTTAATGGTATCAAAGGGAATTTGCGACGGCACAATTTCCGAAAGCATAACCCGCCCGACAGTTGTTTCCTTAAGTTCCTGATCAATTCTAACTTTAATCTTTGCTCCCAAGTCAACAACATCAGCATCAAGGGCGCAACGTACCTCTCCAATATCCGCAAAGATCATGCCCTCACCTTTGGCATGGGGCAGTTCTCTTGTCAGGTAGTAGAGACCCAGAACAATATCCTGGCTGGGAATGATTATGGGCTTACCATTGGCCGGAGATAAAATATTGTTGGTAGACATCATAAGAATACGGGCTTCCGCCTGCGCCTCGATGGATAGAGGGACATGAACGGCCATCTGATCCCCGTCAAAATCGGCATTGAAAGCCGTACAAACCAGCGGATGCAGCTGAATAGCCTTGCCTTCGATCAAAATTGGCTCAAAAGCCTGCAATCCCAAGCGATGGAGGGTCGGCGCTCTGTTAAGAATAACGGGATATTCCCGCACCACTTCATCCAGGGCATCCCATACTTCCGACGTTTCCTTTTCCACCATCTTTTTCGCGCTTTTGACGGAGCTTACATATCCCTTTTCCTGAAGGCGGTTATAAACAAAGGGTTTAAAGAGTTCCAAGGCCATTTTTTTGGGAAAACCACATTGATGCAGCCTTAGATCAGGGCCAACGGTAATCACGGAACGACCGGAATAATCAACGCGCTTGCCAAGAAGATTCTGGCGGAATCGGCCCTGCTTCCCTTTCAGCATATCGGACAGAGAGCGCAAGGGTCTCTTATTGGTTCCCGTAATAGCCCGGCCGCGGCGTCCGTTATCAAACAAAACATCAACGGCTTCCTGGAGCATTCTTTTTTCATTGCGGATGATAATTTCCGGGGCGTTCAGCTCCTGAAGTCTTTTCAGCCGATTGTTCCGATTGATTACACGGCGATAAAGATCATTCAAATCCGACGTCGCAAACCGTCCTCCATCCAGAGGAACAAGAGGTCTCAGATCGGGAGGAATGACAGGCAATACGGTAAGAACCATCCATTCCGGCCGATTCCCCGACTTTTTCAACGCCTCGACAACCTTTAATCTTTTGACGAGCTTCTTCCGCTTTGTATCAGAAGGAGTTGCCCGGAGTTCACCGCGAATCTCCGTAACCATGGTATCAAGGTCAACTTCCTCCAAAAGGCGGCGAATCGCCTCGGCGCCAATGCCTGCCTCAAAACTGTCCTCTCCGTATTGTTCCTGAAGATCGTTGTAATCTTCGTCGGAGAGAAGCTCTTTCTTTTTCAATGAAGTGCTTTTAGGATCCAGTACAATCCATGACTCAAAGTAGAGTACCTTTTCCAACTCTTTCAATGTCAAATCCAAAACACTGCCAATACGGCTGGGCAGACTCTTTAAAAACCAGATATGAGCCACAGGGGCAGCCAGTGTAATGTGACCAAGACGTTCACGGCGCACTTTGGATTGTATGACTTCCACACCACACTTTTCACAAACCACGCCCTTGTGCTTCATCCTTTTATAGCGGCCACAAAGACATTCATAATCCTTTACGGGACCAAAAATCTTGGCGCAGAAAAGCCCGTCACGCTCAGGTTTAAATGTGCGGTAGTTTATCGTTTCCGGCTTCTTTACCTCACCGCAGGACCAAGAAAGAACCTGATCAGGCGAGGCAATGGATATTTTTATAGCATTGAACCGAACAGGATCCTTCGGCTTCTCAAAATAACTGAAGACATCTTCCACGGGTTTTATCTCCTGTGATGTATCTTTGCATTAAGTTTTGTGTAAACAGTTACTTATGTCACGATCACTTTTTTGCCGTTTTACTCTTCCTCCATTAAATCGACATCAAGACATAAACTTTGCAGTTCTTTAACTAAAACATTAAAAGATTCGGGTACTCCCGGCTCTATCGTATGCTCTCCTTTGACAATGGCCTCATACATGCGTGTTCTGCCCGCAACATCATCCGCTTTAACTGTTAAAAATTCCTGAAGCGAATAGGCCGCGCCATAGGCCTCCATAGCCCAAACTTCCATTTCCCCCAGCCTCTGGCCGCCAAACTGCGCCTTACCTCCCAAAGGCTGCTGGGTAACGAGAGAATAAGGACCGATTGAACGGGCATGGATCTTATTATCAACCAGATGATGGAGTTTAATCATGTAGATTATCCCTACCGTTACGGGCTGACTGAAAGGTTCACCCGTCCGGCCGTCATACAGTATTGTCTGGCCGGAAACAGGCAAGCCGACATTTTCCATAATCTCTCTGATTTCATCCTCTTCCACGCCATCAAACACGGGCGTGGCCACAGGAACACCAGATTTGAGACCTTTGGCGAAATCAAGCACCTTTTCCGGAGGGGCATGATCAACAAAATCCGCAAAATATGGCGTGGCGTAAAGTTCTTTTAGCTTGCCGCGAACGGCATTTGTGTCCGTATTGGTCTCCAGGAGGTGGTTTAACTGGTCACCAAGCCCTTTCACCGCCCAGCCGAGATAGGTCTCCAAAATTTGCCCCACGTTCATCCGCGAAGGAACTCCCAAGGGATTCAAAACAATATCTACGGGGGTGCCGTCGGCGAAATAAGGCATATCTTCTTCAGGCAAAATACGGGATAAAACACCCTTGTTGCCGTGACGCCCGGCCATCTTATCACCCACAGAAAGCTTGCGTTTAATGGCAACATAGATTTTCACCATTTTAATCACGCCGGGAGGCAGTTCGTCACTCGCGCGAACCTTCTCCAGTTTTGTATCAAAGTAAGCCCATACCGCCCCTTTTTTACGTTCCAGGTTCGCAATAAGAACGCCGATTTCTTCTTCCAGAATCTCCCCATCAACAACAGCAATATCCCGCCACTGGGAAAAGGGAATTTTTGCGAGCATCTCTTGCGTAATGATATCGCCCTTTTTCAAAACAATTCGCTTCTTTGTATCGCTAAGTTTTACCAGAGAAGTTTTGCCTGACAACAGATCTGTGATTTTCTTTTGGACTATCTCCTCCGCAATGCGAATTTCATCATCCCTGTTTTTCTCCAGTTGGGCGATGAAGTCTTCTTCGATCTTTTGCGACCGGTAATCCTTTTCAGCGCCTTTACGGGTAAAAATCTTGGCGTCAATGACCGTTCCCTCCACACCTGGAGGAACGCGAAGGGACGTATCCCTTACATCACTTGCTTTTTCACCGAATATGGCGCGCAAAAGCTTTTCTTCTGCGGAAAGCTGCGTCTCTCCCTTAGGGGTAATCTTACCGACAAGAATATCACCGTCCTTCACCGCCGTCCCCATGCAGATGATACCATCATCATCAAGATTTCTCAGCACCTCATCGCCAACATTGGGAATATCGCGCGTAATCTCTTCCTTGCCTAACTTCGTATCGCGGGTGACAGTCTCAAACTCCTCAATATGGATGGACGTATAAATGTCTTCCTTTACAATCCTTTCGCTGACCAGAATAGAATCTTCATAATTGTAACCTCCCCAGGACATAAACGCGACCATCACATTTCGTCCCAGAGCCAGCTCTCCCCTGTCAATAGCGGAGCCATCGGCAATAATATCTCCTTTTTGCACCCGCGCTCCCCGCTCTACAATGGGCTTCTGATTAAAGCAGGTATCCTGATTGCTTCTCTGATATTTGGTTAAACTGTAAATATCAACTCCGGTATCCATGCCGTCTCTTTCAGATTCATCACTGCGGATAACGATACGCATCGCGTCAACGTTCTCTACAATACCTGCACGTTTGGCAACAATCACCGCCCCGGAATCACGGGCAACAATGCTTTCCATGCCGGTTCCGACCAGCGGAGCCTCAGGTTTAATAAGAGGAACGGCCTGGCGCTGCATATTGGAACCCATTAAGGCCCTATTGGCGTCATCGTGCTCAAGAAAGGGGATCAGAGTAGCAGCCACGCTTACAAGCTGGGTAGGAGAAATATCCATCATGTTGACATCCGTCGGCATACAGGTCAGAAAATCCTCGCCGCGCCGCGCCGTAATCAGGTCGCCAATAAATCTCCCATCCTCTCCAAGGGGAAGATCCGCCGGAGCAATGACATTATTTTCTTCCTCTATTGCTGTCAGATAGCGAACTTCATCTAAAACACGGCCATTATCCACGATCCGATAAGGTGTTTCAATAAAACCGAACTCATTGACCCTCGCATAGCTGCTTAAAGAAACAATCAAGCCAATATTTGGTCCTTCCGGAGTTTCTACGGGACAGATGCGGCCATAATGTGTGGGATGGACATCACGAACCTCAAAACCGGCGCGTTCACGCGTCAAACCGCCAGGCCCCAAAGCAGACAATCGCCTCTTATGTGTGATCTCCGACAGAGGATTTGTCTGATCCATAAACTGGGATAGCTGACTGCTGCCAAAAAACTCGTTTACCACCGCCGAAACAGGCTTGGCATTCACAAGGTCATGGGGCATCATGGTCTCAATATCCTGAAGGCTCATTTTTTCTTTCGCCGCCCGTTCCATCCTGACCATGCCGATTCGATATTGATTTTCAATCAATTCTCCCACAGAGCGGACACGGCGGTTTCCCAAATGATCAATGTCGTCAACGCTGCAATTAGGAGAACCACCCTTCAAACCAAGAAGATATTTTACCGCCGCCAAAACATCTTCGTTTCTTAAAACCGTCACCTCCGTGGGTACGTTCAATTGCAGCTTATAATTCATTTTTGCACGCCCAACGGTCGACAAATCATAGGTCTCGGGCTGGAAAAAGAGACTTTCAAAAAATTTCTTCGCCGTTTCCGGCGTGGGCGGACTGCTGGGACGGAGTTTCCTGTAAATCTCCATAACGGCATCATCCGTAGATTCTATACGATCTATGAGCATGGTATTTCTTATGGAAACATTATCCTGATGCTCTTCCATGTTGAGGAATGTACATTTCGGTATCTTCTTTTCCCTTATTTTTCCCAATCCTTCCAGAGTCAATACCTCATTACAGCGAAACAGCACATCACCTGTATCGGGATCAAGTACATCAGAGGCAAACACCCTGCCAACAATATCCTCATCGGCAATATCAATACGGACAATTCCCGCATCTATAACACGGCGCAAAAGGGATTTCGAAATTTTACGCCCTTTCTTGGCAATGACTTCGCCTGTTGCCGCATCCTGAATATCGTCAAAGGCCCTTTCGTCCAAAAGCGTTTCATCAACAACAACACCCTGGCTGCCCTCTTCAAAAACAACGGTTCGCGTGCCGTAAAAATAGTTAAGGATAAACTCCGCCGTATTACCCATGGCCTTCAGGAGAATAGTAACGGGCATTTTTCTGCGCCGGTCAATCCGTACATAGAGGAGATCCTTTGAGTCAAACTCAAAGTCAAGCCAGGAACCCCTGATAGGTATAATACGCGCCGAATAGATGAGTTTTCCGCTGGTAACCGTTTTTCCTCTGTCATGGTCATAAAAGATACCGGGAGAACGATGAAGCTGGCTTACGATAACCCTTTCCGTGCCGTTAATGATAAAGGTTCCCGTATCCGTCATCATGGGAACTTCAC
>JAITWQ010000228.1 GCA_031285215.1 Syntrophobacterales bacterium
GAACAAGGCGAAGGTAAGAGGTGGGATTCATATTCCCGAATGCCGTTAAGGAAGGGGCGCACTGCATATAACCGGCAATAGCGGTTTTCGCGGTATCGTTTAACTGGCCGTTCGTAACCATACGGTTCAGGCCGTCCTTCACAATACGCATGTGGATGTGCATTCCGCTGCCGGCCTTACCCGCGGTTATTTTGGGCGCGAAGGTAACATCCAGACCATAATTATACGCCAGCTTGCGAATAATCCACTTGGCAATAACGAGCTGGTTTGCCGCGTCTTCTACATCCGTAACCAAAAACTCGACTTCGCTTTGCTCGTAAATCTTATTACCCAGAGTAAAATTGCCTACTTCCGCGTGTCCGTATTTTACCATGCAGCCGGCGCGAGCCATCAAATACATGGCCTCCATGCGAAAGTCTTCAAATTTCGCAAAAGGCGACGACTCATGATAACCTCTTTGATCCGTTGCCGGAAAAAGCGCGTCTTTCTCGCCGATTACATAATATTCCAGCTCGCCCATTGCCTGAAATTCCATATTCGTAACATTTTTGAACGAGGCCGCCGCCTTTTTCAAAATATATTCCGGCGAAATTTCTAACGGCTTTCCGTCTTTCGTGTAGTAGGAACACAGCAGACAGAGGGTTGGCATCTTGGCGAAGGGGTCAAGGAAGGCCGTTCTGAAACGGGGGACAACGTACAAATCACTGGAACCGGTCTCAATAAACGAAAATAAGCTGGAACCGTCAATCCGTTCTCCGTGGGATAAAACCTGGGACAGGTAATGGATGTCGCCCACCACAAAGTTGAGGGACTTTAACCTGGTATCGCCCCCCACGTAGCGAAAGTTAAGCATTTTAATATCATTCACTTCAATAAAGTGAATGATATCTTCTTTTGTAAAATCGCGTGGTTCCTTCTTCAGCTGTTGCACTAAAGGGTTTAAGCTGGATGAAAATGGGTTGCTCGTCATATGTATTTATTTCATGCGCAGTAGTTAAAAAAGAATACTATACCAGACGGCGATCGAAAAAGCAATAAATCATTCACAGATTTTCATGCGATGCGAGAGATTATTTTTTCGGAAGAAGCGCGGAGGCCGTTGAGAACGACACACCGATTACAAATCGGCGCGAGCAGGGTGGTTCACGGCTTATTTGCCGCTCACAACGGTCAGCCGGGAAATATCAGGAACCATGGCCATAGAATTTTATACCGCTGCTCATGGATAAATTGATTCCGCGGATCAGCTCATGGGCTTTGAACATCATTTCTTCCGGCGTGCTTGGCCCGATAAGATCGTAATCCATTGCCGCAATGCTCGCAAGCATTTTACCATCCTTGAGGTTTTCCACGCCGGCAAACCGATAACTTTCCGCAAATGCCAGGAGGCGCTGCGCGACGCTGCGAGCGCCTTCTTCCGCGGTATTGATAAGGAGCATGGCAAAGGAATTGTTGCCGTAACGGGCAAGGCTATCATATCCGCGCGTCGTTTTCAGCAGGAAATCAGCCATCTTACGCAGACAGGTATTACCATAATCCATGTCATTTTTCTGGACATACTCCTGGAAATTACTAAGCTCAACGAGCAGTATGGAAAACAAAGTTTTGTGGCGGTCGGCAAGACATATTTCCTGGGCGAGGCGGATCTGGAAGTACGAGCGGTCAAATAAACCGGTTATGCTGTCGGTCAAACCCATGCGATAGGGATAGGTCATACTCAGATTTTGAATATGCTTCAAAATGTCGTCATCGGCGGCGTAGCTTTTTTTCAGGATGCTCTCAATTTTCCAGATCAGCTTCATTCTGTCCTCAACGGAGATATCCTTTTCCGTGAAGACAATAAGGGGCACATGTTTCGTCCGGGGATGGTTTTTCAGTTTCTGGGAAAGCTCAAATCCATCCATGTCTCCTATGGAAAGCTCAAGAATTATGGCATCGGGAGGCGATGCAACGGCCATTTCCAAACCGTCATGCCCCGTTTTTGCCGATGAAATATGGTATCCGCCGGGTTCCAGTATGGAAGTCAGGCGGTTTAGCGTGCCGAGGTCTTGATCAATGCACAAAATATTAACAAACTCCGTCTGATCTTTTACGGGAGTAACGGGATCGCTTGTGTGGATCGCGACAGGAGCCGCCGCGAGCGTCTCGTTATCCCTGTGCATTGTTTGCCGTTGCAGGGATTGAGCCTGTTCTTCGACGATACGCCCCATATTTTTCTGTTCGGTCATATCATAGGCGATAATGGTAAATCCTATCGTTTCACCGTAAGTGTTGCGCGAGGGAATAATCGTCAGGATGACATCGAGGATTTTCTCCTTTTTTGTTTTCATCTGGGTTTCGTAGTGGCGGAGTTTGTCTTCCTGATTGGCAAGGATAAGCACCTGCTGCCAGTCTTCCAGACGAGGCCAAAGCATATCGGGTGATTTTTCCCTTAATTCGGCCAGGGAATAGCCCAAAGTTTTTTCCGCTGTTTCGTTGAGGCTGATAATATGCAGCATGGAATCAACAGTGATGATAATATCATGGGAGTAATTTAAAATGTCCGTAGCGGGCGTATAGACTTGGGGCGCGTCATCGTCGTCCTTTTTGGGTGCAAATTTCTGGATGGCAAAAGCCGCGTAAGCGGAAAAGAGGGTAAGAAAATCAATCTCCCGGGCTGTCCATTCCTGCTGGCCGGGAGCGCCAATACAAAAGATACCGGAAATATGGCGTTCCGGAGAAAAAGGAACGGCAATCAGGCTTTGAATACCGGCATCCAGCAACTTCTGTGTTTCGTAGCCCAAAGGGTTGTTTTTTATATCGGAAATAATTGTGGGTGATTCCTGACGGAGGACGTTATCAAACAGTTCCATCCCGTCTTTCCCCTTGTTGGTATTTTCAAAAAGATTTTCGGGAAATCCCTGAGAGGACACCTGTACGGTGGCGCTTAGGGTCTTGCTGTTGAATAAAGCAATAGTCCCCGATACCTGACATAATACTTTCAGCGCCTCTTGAAGGATAAGGGAGAGGGCGTCGTATAAAGAATGGGCGCCCGTAACAG
>JAITWQ010000243.1 GCA_031285215.1 Syntrophobacterales bacterium
TATGAGGTCTGGTGCGGGGGAAATGCCTTGAAGGAAAGAATCAACCAAAACGCGAAGATTGAGTTTGAATTAGTGAGCAAAAAACCGAAAAGGAGTAACACCTTCTCCATTTATCTGCTTTATCCCACGCGGGGGTTGAATATTTCCTTTGATTATAGCCAGACCAATATTCAAAATGTGCGTGATGTGGCGTTTTTTGCCGGAAGGACGCCTTATCCGCAACGGGTTTGGGAAGAAGGTAAATCCATTACATTACAGATTGACGATAAAGAGTGGATTTTTCCGAATAGCGGCGTGACCTTTATCTGGAATCTTGCAAAAAGCCCATGAAGGGAGTAAGACGTTGAAACCACAGTGTTCTGAATCTTCCGCTATTCTTATCCTCAATGATGGAGAGGTGGATTTTTAAGATCGTTGGCAAGCTGGTTGACTTTACGAAAAATGTGAAGGTGGACATTGGCAGATTCAAAAAGTATTGTTTTATTTGAAGAAAAACGAGTGCGCAGGGTTTGGGATGAAAAAACGGGGAAATGGTATTTTTCGGTCGTGGATGTTGTTGCGGTATTAACCGACGCTGATTATCAAAAATCTCGAAAATACTGGAAAGTTTTGAAAGGCAGACTGGCAGCCGAGGGAAATGAATCGGTAACAAATTGTTACCAGTTGAAAATGACGGCTGAAGACGGGAAAATGCGTTTGACTGACGCCGCCGATACAGAAGGACTTTTACGCATTATTCAGTCTGTTCCGTCACCAAAGGCGGAACCTTTTAAGCGTTGGCTTGCAAAGGTAGGCTATGAACGTATGCAGGAGATTGAAAATCCGGAGCTTGCCACCAAGCGTATGCACGACACATACCTTGCCAAAGGGTACAGCGAAGAATGGATTGCCCTTCGTATGCGCGGTATCGCCATACGGGAAACCCTTACGGATGAATGGAAAAAGCGCGGAGTAGATGAAGCAACAGACTATGCCATACTAACATCCGAAATCAGCAAAGCGGCTTTTGGTATGACGCCATCGGAATACAAACAATTTAAGGGACTTGGCAGGGGTGGTGATAATCTCCGCGATCACATGACCGATCTGGAATTGATTTTTTCGCAGTTGGGAGAAGCCGCTACAACGGAAATTGCCCGCAATGATGATGCACAAGGCTTTTTTGAGAATAAAGACGCCGCAATACGCGGCGGCAAAATCGCCGGTGACGCACGGAATAATCTTGAAGCCCAAACAGGCCGGCGTGTTTCCACAAAAGACAACTATAAGCACTTGGCGGAAAGCAAAAAGCGGAAATCATTAAAACGATGAAACGCTATTTTTTATTGTTATTTGCTTTCCTTTTCGCCTCGCCAGCCCTTTCAGATAATGGGCAAAACGGGGAGATACCGTGATAAACCCAAGATCGAAACAGGCCGGCAGTCAGCAGTCCTCCAAATCTGTCAGGGAATGTGCTTATTGCAGGAGCATAAAACGTGTATTGTGTCATTAAAGGATTAAGAACCCATTATTTTATGCAAGGACAGGGTGATTATGTTTTCCTGCTCCACGGATGGGGTGTCGATGCAACGCTTTTTCGACAAATCGCCCATGTCATTGCCAGACAGTACACCGTTGTTGCCCTTGATTTTCCCGGTTTTGGCCGGACGGAGGAGCCAAAACAGGCTTGGTCCGTTTCCGATTACACGGATTTTACCATTGAATTTATCCGCTCCTTTTCCTGTAAAAACGTAATTATTCTCGGTCATTCCTTCGGGGGCCGCGTGATCATCAAAATGGCAAACGAAAAAAACCTCCCCTTCACCCTGGAAAAACTTATTCTGGTTGACAGCGCCGGCATTTTGCCGCAGCGGTCGCTGCTCTACAAGCTCCGCGTTGGAACATATAAGGCAGGAAAGGCCATTTTAAATATGTCTGCCATAAAGAAGCTCTTTCCCCACGCCCTGGACGCACTTAAAAGGAAGATGGGTTCCGGCGACTACGCCCAGGCTTCCGACGTAATGAGGCAGTGTCTGGTCAAAACGGTCAATGAAGATTTAACCCCCCTTTTGAAAACCATTTCCGTGCCTGTTTTGCTGACATGGGGTGAAAAGGATACGGTAACGCCCCTTGCCGATGGGCAGATGATGGAAAAGCAGATTCCCGGCTCCGGCCTTGTCGTCTTAAAAGATGCCGGCCATTATTCTTTCCTTGATCAACCGGTGATTTTCAGTAAGGTGATTTGTTCCTTCCTTGATATGAGCGATACCTAAATGACAATGCCCCTTTACATAATCTGTTTGGTGATCTGTTTGGCGGCAGGCCTTATCTGTACCGGATTGTCCGTTATCAGAGAGATACACATGCTCCAGTTAAATTCCTATCATCATGGGGTGCATCTCCGCTGGATGCTGGCCAATATCCGCAAGTACGGATTTCATCTTGTCGTTTTAACCGCGGCCATTATTGCCTTTGTTGGGCATTGGAGCGTCTATGTAATACTGGCCACTCTTTTTCTGGGACACCTTCTGCTGCGCAAATCTCCGCCGGTGAAAAAGCCGCTCGTTTATACGGCACGGGTAAAACGGATTTTATTGACGGCGACCATCCTTGCGGGAGGTTTGGTATGTACGGTTTTAGCGCTGAAACCACCGGCGGTCTATTTCCTGCTGACAGGTATCCTTTATTTTTTCACTCCCCTACTGCTTGTTTTGGCGAACCTGATCAATGTTCCCGTAGAAAAGGCCGTGCAAAATTACTATATCCGTGATGCGCAGGAAATTCTTAAAAGCTGTTCCGGCCTGACAATTATTGGTATTACGGGCAGTTACGGGAAAACAAGCGTCAAATTCTATCTCCATGCTTTGTTGCAGGCCAAATTCCATGTTTTGATGACGCCGGAAAGTTTTAATACCCCCATGGGGATTGTCCGCACCATCCGGGAGGAACTACGGGCAACCCATGAG
>JAITWQ010000163.1 GCA_031285215.1 Syntrophobacterales bacterium
GTTTAAGGATAAGGATTCTTGCCCACCTTGACGGTCATCTGGTTTCCCTGGCTGGAGATGAAGATCACGGGAACGCGTCTGCATGGGCGGAGCAAGGGCATTTTCCGTATCTAAGGCAACGGAGATGATCTGCGCGGATGTGCCGGAGTGCGGTATTGCAGGGGCATTTCGCAAAAATAAAACAAGAGAAACGGTGACAAAAGCGTGCAAACCAAGGGAGACAAAGACCGCCATAATTAATGGGTTAAATCTGTTCTTATGGGTGAAACGGGGTATTCCCCTGCTTTCTTCAATTTCGGGAAAAGTCATTTCACTATTCTTTTTCCGTGCCCATTTGTTCAAAATTTATAGGATAAGTCGAGAAATATTAACCTGCCGGAACCAGGATAGCCGCATAGTTGCGAGTTCAACGTAACAGGATCGGTGAAGAATCTTTCCAAACGTGTATCATATTGCTTGTTTGCCATATTGTTGATGGACAGTGAGAGGGTATAATGCTTCAGGAATTGTTGTTCAATCTTCAAATCTCCCGTCCAGTAGGGCGCTAAAGTATAGGTAACTGTCCGCGTGTTCGGATAGATGGTTATTTCCGTGTTGTAAAGCAGACGGTTGCTCGTATAACGCACCGTTGCCGACGCCGTAAAACCACGTTCCGTGCGGTAGATAAGATTACCTTTAAATTGCTGTCTTGGAGTGTATGCTGCCCGCCGCTTGACAATGTTATATTGAAAATTTGGTGGTATAAAAGGTGGCCAGCCGTAGTCTTGCATTGTATATGCTCTGTTTTTTTCTTCCGCATCAAGGTAGGTATAACTTAACCCCAAGCGGATATTAGGAGAAATGGCGGCTTTGATTCCCCCTTCAAACCCCTGTCCCTTGTAATCGAGTAGATTATGTGAGGTATATACACCCTGCGAGTCCGGTTCCCACTGTATTTTATCATTCACATGCCAGCGAAAATAGGACAACGAGAAAAACAGACGGTCACGGAAAAGGGATTGTTCCAGGGTTATATCCGTATGCCAGCCCTTTTCCGGTTTCAGGTCGGGGTTTCCTTTCATGCCATCGGCATCTGGCCAGAAGAGATCATTAAACGTTGGCGCCAGAAAATGCCGGCCATGGTTAAATTTTAGAGCGGTGTTGGTGAAGAGGTTAAGAATAAATCCAAAGAAGGGAAGATTAATAGAACCGAACTCGGAATGTTTTTCGTGGCGGATACCGGCAAGAATCTTTCCGTAAGGCGAAGGACGGTACTGAAATTCCGAGAAAAATCCACCGCTGTTTACATATGCCTTATCGGTAGTGATTAGGCTCTCCAAGCGTGAACCGTTGTTATCCAGAGGAGTGTTCTCATTTTTCCAGCGAATGTGACGATATTCTCCGCCAATGAGCAGAGACGCACCGGTAAAAGGCGCCAGATTGACATGACCGGTAATACCGGAAGTTTTATTGGCTACATCGGTTTCAGTCCCTGAGGATGGGACGGTATAAGCAGGCGCCATGAGATAAGTATAGAACCGATTATGGGTACCCATTTCCATGTGCAGGTAATATCCCTGTAACGTGTATTCCAGCCACGACAGAGGCGTGCCCGTTACCTCCAGGGAGAGGAGAGCGTCACTGTCCCCCCCGTGAGCCAGAAGGTTGGCCGACTCGCTGTTATAAAGGGTTTGCCCTCCCAGATGATAGTCAGCCGTTCCCGCAGGCGGGCGGACACCGGGCAGGCCATAATCGCGGTTCAGGTAATTGCCGTAAAGATTTATTTTCAGTAATTCGTTATCGCCGTTCATGGTCAGCTTAAAGGAAGCGTCATTTTTGCGGAGGAAACTATTGGGCCTGTCTCCCGTTGTTTCGGTGCGATTTACCGTCAGGTAGTATCCCCAGTCATCCGTGAAATACATTCCCTGGGCGGCCCCCAGGCGATAGGTGTTGTGGGAGCCATAGCCGGCGCGGATATGGAGATCCATTTTCTCTTTTTGCGGACTTGGAGTCGTGATATTCAAAACCCCTCCCATGGCTCCGGAGCCGTAAAGCATGGAGCCTGAACCTTTGATGATTTCAAGGCGGTCAACATTGTCAAGGGGGATTTTCCCCAAATCAGTCAGTCCCAGGGAAGGGGAATTGACGGGAACGCCGTTTACCAGAACCTTTGTTCCGTTTCCCCGAAAACCGCGGATATGAAGCTCCTTCGCGCCGCCCATATAGTCGCCGTAGCTTCTTCCGTCAAGCCCCGGCTCATTGGCCAGTAAATCGTCCAGAGAGGCGCTGCCTGATGCCGCAATGTCACTGGCGTTCATGGTAACGATTGCGTTGGGAATATCCTTTCTCTTTTCCGGTATCTTGGTTGCCGTAACAATGATCTCTTCCATCATGGGTATGATTTGATTGGTTGCCGTTTCTGCCGCTGCGGCCTGGTGCGCCGGCATAAAACATAAAAGGATAATCCACGTTTTCGTGAGCATGGTAATGGGTTTCATGGGGTTAATGTCCTGTTTCTGTAATTAAAGGGGTTATTCTCGGGCAGTTGCTCAAGGGATGCCGATCTACCAGTACCGGCGTATTATAGACTTCCGCCATATTCTTCTCCGTTATGACATGGCTGGCCTTTCCCATCGCCTGCAGCCTGCCGTTTTTAAACAGCGCCATTTGCGTGCAGTAAAGGGAAGCGAGGTTAATGTCATGGGTAATGGCGGCAATAGTCACCTTTTCTTCTTTATTGAGTTTTTGCAGCATGGCCATGATCTCTACCTGATGCCGGAGATCAAGAAAGGTCGTCGGTTCATCAAGGAGAAGAAGCCGGGGAATTTGTGCCAGCGCCCGCGCTATAAGTACGCGCTGCACTTCCCCGCCGCTTAATTGGTTCATGGAACGCCGGGCAAGGTGGAGGATATCCGTTTTTTTCATCGCCTGTTCCGTAACCGCCATATCTTTTTCTTTTTCGAAGGGCCAGTGATGCAGAAGATGAGGGGTTCGTCCCATGAGAACCACGTCCAGCACGGTAAAGGAGAAGAATGGTGTAAATCCTTGGGGAACGACGGCCATGAATTGCGCCGTTTGCTGCCGTGTCATGCGCTGAAGAGGGATTTCATCTGCGTAAATGCGCCCCTTTTGGGGTGAGAGAATACCGTTCATGAGTTTTAAAAGTGTAGTCTTGCCTGATCCGTTAGGCCCGATGAAGGCCCAAAAATCACCTTCGTTAATAGTAAGGCTGACTTCTTCTATTGCGGGAACATCATGATAGGCAAAAGAGATGTTGTCTATGCGGAGCAGGCTCATG
>JAITWQ010000002.1 GCA_031285215.1 Syntrophobacterales bacterium
TACATTCCAGCCGTGGCAAAGCCTTCGGGGAAAACCGTCGCCATCGTCGGCGCAGGGCCTGCCGGTTTGTCCTGTGCGTACTATTTAGCACAGAAAGGGCATAAATGTACCATTATTGAGAAGCTGCCCAAAGCAGGCGGAATGACCCGCTATGGCATTCCCGATTACCGGCTGCCTCAGGACATGCTTGACGCGGAGATTGACGAAATTAAGTCTCTGGGAGTGGAATTTTTGTTCAATTCTGCCTTGGGGAAAGAATTTACTCTTGATGGCTTAAGGAAATCCTTTGACGCCGTTTTTATCGCTATCGGCGCCCATGTCAGTAAATCCATGGGAATTCCGGGAGAAGAGCTGGAAGGGGTTTACCAGGGAATTGATTTCCTCCGCGAGGTAAAGCTGGGAAAAGAATTTAATCTTGGTGAAACGGTGGTCGTTGTCGGCGGAGGAAATACGGCCATTGACGCGGTAAGAACATCTCTGCGCCTGGGCGCGAAGAATTGTTATATCGTCTATCGCCGCAGCCGTGCGGAAATGCCGGCTGACCCCATTGAAATTCACGATGCGGAAGAAGAGGGAGTCCAGTTCCACTTCCTGACCAACCCCATTCAAATCCATGGCAAATCCCGTATGGATTCCATCGAATCAATTCGCATGGAATTGGGTGAGCCTGATGCTTCCGGGCGGAGACGTCCCGTCGAGGTAAAAGGGTCTGAGTTCATGATCAAGGCGGATACGATTATCATGGCCATCGGTCAGGAGCCAGATGTGTCGTGTATTGACGCTGATTCCGGAATTAAAACAACTTCGTGGGCAACATTTATCGCCAATGAAGACACGTTCCAGACAGACGTGGCCGGTGTTTTTACCGGAGGCGATGCCCTGCGAGGCCCGTGTACCGTGGTAGAATGTATTGCCGATGGGCGCAATGCGGCAACCCAAATTGACCGCTTCCTCAAAGGACGGGAGCTTACGGCTGTTCCCAAACCTTATACCGTCCAGAGGGCAAAATCGTTAAAAGATATGGCGCCATTCGAGCAGGAATGGAAAGAGCGCTTTGCTGCGGAGCCGAGGGTGGAAATGCCCATGTTGCAGCCTGCGGAGCGCATCGGAAGTTTTGTTGAGTGTGAACTCGGCTTTATGGAAAAAGAGTTGCAGCGGGAAGCGGGACGATGCCTGGAGTGCGGCTGCCTCTCTCAGTTTGACTGTGAACTGCGCCAGGTCGGTTCAACTGTCGGCGCGGATCCCAACGCTTTGAAGACGGAAGGTGAATTACGCTACGAACCGGATCAGCGGCATCCCTTTATTATTAAAGACCAGAACAAATGTATCCTGTGCGGGGCCTGTGTACGGGCTTGTGATGAGCTTCGCCATGTAGGCGCGTGGGGTTTTGTGGATCGGGGCTATACGACGACGGTGCAGCCTTCCTTTGGCGTTGCCCTTCAGGAAACGGATTGTGAAAGCTGCGGAACATGCGTGCAAACTTGTCCCACCGGTTCTCTTGATGAAAAAATGCCCGGTATAAAATCTGTCCCTGAAGATTTGGTGGAAATTGCCGGCGTTTGCACCTTTGATGGTTTTGGCTGTCACCTGGGCTTGGAAACGGTTAATGGCCGCCTTGTTTCCGTGAAGGCAAAGGACAATGATCCCAATCATGGTCTTCTGTGTAAATACGGCCGCTACGGAACGCGTTACATCAATAGCCTTCCCCGCATTACGGAACCCATGAAATGGGATAAAGATATTTTGAGGCCAATTTCCTGGGAAGAAGCCCACCAGATTCTTGCAACCGGAATACAGCGTATCAGCGGCAAGGATTGGGGTGTTTATGCAGGAGGACGTCTTACACTGGAAGAATTGCTGCAAACCGAAGCATTTGTTGATAAAAATATGCCGGGCGCTTTGAAATCGTCTTTTTCCTCTGATTCCATGACCGTAGCGAAAGTGGTGGGAGAAACTTTTGGCACGACCGGCTCTCCCTGGAGTTATGGAGAGGTTGATCAGGCCGACATGGTCCTGACGGTGGGCTTTGACGATGATGATATGATGACCGTTTTGGGCGTTAAAATCCGGGAGGCCAGGGCAAAAGGCGCCGCCATTTATGGCATCGGCCTGGAAGAACCTGATAAAACGCAATTCGCCTTTGATGGATATGGCATTGCTGATTCTGTGGCCGCAACATTAGCCGGTTTCTGTAAAGCGGCCTCCGGCTCAAAGAAGAAAGACGCCCTCTTTGGTGATCTCGACCTTGATGACTACAGTGAGGATAATGCTCTTAAAGCCTTTAAACAGGCGAAAAATCCTGTAATTGTTGTCTCAGGCAAAGCAGGGCGTGCGGCGGCGCAGTGGGCGGCTAATTTAGCGGTCATTAAGGGTTGCCCTGTTCTTACCCTTTCTTTGACGCCTAACGAACAGGGGCTTCTGGAAATGGGATTCTCCGTTGATATCGCAGCCCGGAAAGGATTGTTGATCTTAGGGGAAGATCCTGCCGGATGCGCGATGAGTGAAATGGAAGTAGAGGCGATTATCGGAAATGCGGCCTTTGTCGTCGTCGCCGATGCTTTTTTCACCCCGACCTGTGAAAGGGCCGATCTGATCCTTCCCCTGAAAGTAGCAGGAGAGCGGGCTGGATCATTCCTGTCGGGTGACCGCCGTTTGAACCACTTCCCCGAAGGGCTGAAAGCTGGCTATCCATGCCTATTTGATAAGATTCCCGCCGTCGATGTGACGGAAAAACTGAATGATCTGGCAAAGAAACTGGCTGCCGGTGACCCATCCCGTGTAAAAGGCAAGGCGCGTCATGACGGTATTGAAGATTCAGAAATTCGTTATGTAAACGGCGCCGATTACCTGAATGCCCAGGTCAATTGGGAATTTGAACAACTGGGAATCTGATTATCTGCTGTAAAATCCAAATGTAATATCCCCTGAAAAAGGGGATATTACATGACAAAATGACCTTTAATGATTTTGAAATCAGAACTGCGCATTTTGTATTGTCACTATTGCGCCAATACAACTTTGACAATATAAAACGCGCAATAGATTAAAAGCTAAAAAGGTTAAAATACAATGGTTTAATGATTTTTAGGCGCAGAAAATTTTAGAACAAAGCAAGGGAAAACATGCGTATATTTGCACATAATTATTAATTTATTAAAAGTTGCGCCCGGCACGTATTAGGGATTTTATTATGGCAATAGCATCAGTAGTCGTAAGAGGTATGACGATAAAGGTCATCAAATTTCGCAGCACTAATCAACACACCTTATTGAATAATACAAGTAATAGAAATAGGTATGGCTGTGTGTTTCAATTAAATTCCTAAAACCTAAATATTTTTGCAATGTTTAAGGTTAGAACGAAAAAATATTGAATGTTAACTAAATAAAAGAAATGGTTATGGAAAAGCATCCTTTTCATAAAAAAATTGGTAGTGAATTACAAAAAATCAAAGAACTAAAATCTAATTATTGTGTTATTTTAGATGAGGCTTGTGATGATAATAGAAAAGAGAAGAGAAAACAAATTTCATTATTTGTTGATAAAAAAAATCGAAAAAATAATTTGTGTAAAGTAGATGCAATTATCATAAAACAAAATGATAATGCAGTAAAAATCATTATAGAGATTGATGAAAGTAACCGTCAAAATAACTTTTGACGAATACTGGAAAAAATATCCCCGAAAACGACCTGATTTTTCATATTTAGGCGATAATATTTATTTTCTCGAAGGAAATAATTATAAACAAACGGATAAAACGAAAAAACATAAAGATGCAAAGTCGCAAAAAACAGATTTGTCTTCTGATAAAGTGTTAATATCTAATGAGTACAAGTATTTCGGTAAAGAAAACCCGTTAGATATTTCCGATTATAGAAAGTATATAAAAATTCCTTATGGGATTTCAAGATGGGGTTGTAAATCTTCAAGTGAAAAAGTTACAGAGTTTATTAAATTCGTTATGAAACAAGAAGCAAAATCAGATATTGATTACTCGGCTGTTTCAAGGAAAAAATCAAGTTCATGTTCTAAATAATAAACCATATGAAAGTAATTTTGAGTAGAAAAGGTTTTGATTCGGAATATGGAAAAGCAGCAAGCCCTATTATGCCGGACGGGACATTATTATCGTTGCCAATTCCAAACGAGGACGATGATATTGAATATGAGCAATTACGATATGAAGAGAAAAGTTACACTCAAATAATTTCAGAATTGACAAAGGGTAAATTTTTAAAGAAAAAATGCCATTTAGATCCCGATGTTCGCAAAGATGTGTTTGCTCGTCCTGAAAAGTGGCAACCTGCGTTTGGACAAGTGAGTGCGGCTTTGACACATTTGTTTAATGAGGGAGTTGGAAAAGATGATTTATTTCTATTTTTTGGTTGGTTTCGTGAAGTCGAAGAAGTTAATGGCAAGTATCAATATATAAAAGGAAGTAGCCATAAACATATC
>JAITWQ010000129.1 GCA_031285215.1 Syntrophobacterales bacterium
AAGAGCCGAGGTCACATCCTTTGCCATATTTTTAATCATGGGCAGCCAATTGTCGTCATAGTTGTACTGGCGTAATGTCTTTTCCATAACCAGTTGTGATTTCTCCTCCTCATGATGCTGATAATCAATGAAACGAAAGATATCATGCAGGAAAAGACCCGCCCTTGTTCCTCCGGGAAAGGAAAAGGGACTGGCAAAATCCGTTTTTTTTGCCGGTAAATTTTTTTCCGTTCTTTCCTCTTCCGCCAATTCAGGCATATCGTCCCATGGTATCTCGCCAGAGGTCGGCCTGTTGTGGGTTGTCAGGGCGGAATAGCTGGTTACACGCCAGTTTGTCCGGATGAGGCGTTTAAAAGGCCGGCAGGAAAGAATGCTGCCGCAGCGCGGATGGGGCAGATAAGCAGGCTCTGTTTCCGGAAGATCGGCAATGGCGATTGCCTGTGGGGAAATATCCCTTATTTTTTCTAAATCACGGAGAAAATCTTCATCCATGAACAGTTTATGCCGGTTTTGCGCTTCGTCAATCAGATTTGTTTCGTCCATTTCCGGCGTTTGCTGCCAAAGATAGGCGGCGGCGGAGAAGTGACTGTTTTTATTGCGGCATCCCACATAATAGATACGATGCTTTGCCCGCGTCAGAGCAACGTAGAGGAGGCGCACCTCTTCGGCCAGCGATTCCTGACGGAAGAAACGGCAATGCTCATCAAACCGCTCTGACCCCAGATCAAGAACGAGGCGAAACTCCTGCTCCGGATCATGGTACAGAACGTATGGCGGATTTTTTTCCTGACGTCCCGCTTTCCAGGAAAAAGGGCAAAAGACAACGGGGTATTCAAGGC
Source organism: Syntrophobacterales bacterium (assembly GCA_031285215.1). Lineage (GTDB taxonomy): Bacteria > Desulfobacterota > Syntrophia > Syntrophales > JAAYKM01 > JAAYKM01. The sequence goes on from JAITWQ010000129.1 coordinate 840, forward strand.
CCTTGCTTTTATGGATGGTAACAACACGCACGGCCTTTTCGTCCCGTTCCAGCCTTAGTTCGTATTCTTCCGGTAGAGTTTCTCCGCTTTTTATGCGCTCATTAAGCCAGTCCATAAGTTCGTGCATGGACAGATGACCGCCGGCGGCGGCCTGATGCAAAAGCTCTCCCAGATGCAGGATGTTCGTCAGATGCCTTTCTCCCTGCCTTAAGGCCAGGATGCCGCTGTAAACTTTCTCTTCCGCGAGAAAGGAGCGGAACATGCGGATAAAACCGTCGTTAAGCCAAAGGGTATGATAGCCATAAAAGCGCTGCCGGATGGCTTCTTCATCGTCTGCGGAGAGAGACGCAATGTCACTGCCGTTTCTGGCCATGAGCGTCGTAGCAAGGGCTCTGCGCAGCATGGGTTGATTATGGGGATTGGCCAGCACCAGAAGAATGTGCTGTAAATCTTCTGCGGCAGAGGAATGAAAAACATTTTCCTGCGAAGAAACGGCGTGAGGGATATTCACCTGTGACAAGGCGTTGCTGATGATGCCCGTTTCGCGGTTCGTGCGCACCAGAACGGCAATGTCCTGTGGTTGAAGGGGCCGTGTTCCGGCCATGGCGCGATTTTCCCGGCCAAGGCGGATAAGGCGGCTTATTTCGGCGGCAACGGCCCGGGCAATACGCGTTTCCAGAGAGATATTTTGACGGTGGTTTTTAGCGGCGTCATTTGGGTAATCTGCGTTTTCACTGCCGTGTTCATCATCGTCTTCTGGTGAAACCCAAAACTGGAAAGGCGCTTCCTTTGCGCCGTCAATGGTGAGATATTCCCTCTCCGGCTTCCTCGCCGCAGAAATGGAATGGTAATCAATGCCATCGTAGATAAAAGGCTTGCGGGCCAGACCGAACAGGACGTTGATGGCGTTGATCAATTCCGGTTCGGAACGCCAGTTCTCTGTCAGGGTATAGATATGCCGCATACTGCGGCGGGCCTGGAGATAGGCGAAAATATCCGCTCCGCGAAAGGCGTAAATAGCCTGTTTCGGATCGCCAATGGCAAAAAACGGCCGCCGGCTTTTATCGCCGCGAAGAAAGAGATGATGAAAAATGGCGTATTGAACAGTATCGGTATCCTGAAATTCATCAATTAAAACAGCTTTGAAGCGATTTCTGATTTTTCCGGCGAGATTTCCGTTTTCTGTGAGGGCGCGTTGTAAGCGCTGGAGAAGATCGTCATAGGAGAGAAGATTTTTCTGTTCCTTTTGGGCGGAAAGTTCCCCTTTGGCGGTGGTGATCATCTCCCGTTTCAGAAAAAGGAGATGAAGATCCAGAAGCCGTTGTAATTTACCGGCCGCCGTGAGGAAGTTGTCCACATCATGGAAAAAGGTATGGTCAGGCGTTGCGTGTCCCTTGTGCGTATTTTTTTCCAGGACGGATGACGACATTTTGGCAAGTTCTGGAATGGGCGGAAAGGACAGTGCTTCTCCGGCAAAAAAAATGTCCAGCTGGCGGAAAACAGAGGTAATTTTTGTCCCGTATATTCTTCTGTTAAGATCGGCATGGCACAGCAGTTCTTCCAGACAATCCCTTTCCTGAAACCATGATTGCCGCAAAGAGGCGAACAGAGACGCCAAGCGGCCGGCCTCCTCTTCCGTTTCTTTTTCGTCCGGCGGAGAAACGGCCGGAATCAGCGTCAGGGTGGCAGTAAAAGGAATCTTTTGCAGCAGTCCTTCATAGGTGAAAGGGGAAATATTTTCTTCCAGGGCGTAGGACACAAGGCAGGGTGCGCCATGATAAAAATGACGCCGCCAGAAATCCTGAGCGAAGCTGCGCCTGATCGCTTCTTCGCCGGGGAGGAGTTCGGCGGCAAAAGAAGTGCCGCTTTCCAGGGCGTATTCCTGTAACATGCGGAGACAAAAACTGTGAATGGTTAGAATAGAGGCCTCTTCTATATTTTTAAGGGCCGTTTTGAGAAGCCGCTGTTTTTCTTCATATTGCTTTTCCTGGCGGGCCTTTTGCAGCAGACCGTGCAAAAACGGATCTGCTGACTCCCCCCGGAAGAAGGCCTCGTTTGCGTTTTTGAGGGTATGGCGGATACGCTCGCGCAGCTCTTCCGTAGCGGCGACGGTGTAGGTGACCACCAGAATATCCTGCGGCGCAAGATTGTATTCCACGATGAGGCGGAGAAAAATTCCCACAATGGTATGGGTTTTTCCTGTCCCGGCGCTGGCTTCAATCAGATTGGAGCCGTCAAGGGGGGAATGGAGGAGGTCAAAAGCGTTCATTGGGGCTTCTGTTAAAAACCATGACAAAAAAGTTTATTATGCCCCTTTGACCGCAGGGGTTTGCCTGACATCCTAAATAATGCAAATTATTTCCTTTGTGCAAGCCTTTTCATGTTATTTTGCCGGAGGGAAATGCCGCCGCCGCAAACCGGTTTTTAGTTGACAGCCATGATCTGGCCGTGATAGGAGCATCGGCAAGCAATAACCGTATGCCGAAGGATACGATGAAAAACGAAGAAGTGGAACGAAAAATTTTACTGATCCTGAGAATTCTTCACAGCAGCGGAGATGCCATGGGCGCCCGTCTTATCGCCCGCCAGATGGAAGAATACGGGGCTTTTCTAAGTGAGCGGACCGTCCGCTATTACCTGAAAATCATGGACGAAAGGGGTCTGACGCGTCTTTTAGGCCATCACGACGGACGGGTGATTACGGAGCTTGGCATTGATGAGATCGCCCAGGCAAGGGTTCAGGATAAAGTAGGTTTTGCCATCTCCCGCATTGAAAGTCTGGCTTTTCGCACCACCTTTGATTTGGACAGCCGGGAGGGAATGGTACCCGTAAATGTTTCCCTCTTTGATGAAAAGACTTTCGATAACGCCCTTTCCGCCATGAAACCGGCTTTTGAGGCTGGTTTTTTTGTCAGCGATCGTGTTGCCGTCGCCAAGCCGGGAGAAAGGGTCGGGGAAATTTTTATTCCTGCCGGCAAGGTGGGCTTTGTCACCGTTTGCAGTATTGCCGTAAACGGCGTTCTCCTCAAAAACGGCATCCCCATGGATTCCAAATTTGGCGGGATTTTGCAGATTGTTAACGGGAAGCCCGTCCGCTTTACGGAATTAATCTATTATTCCGGGACATCTATTGATCCGACGGAAATTTTTATTTTGGGTAAAATGACTTCGGTAGGGGACGCTGTTCGTCAGGGAAACGGCCGTATTCTGGCTAATTTCCGCGATATTCCGGCGGTCACGGTCAGTTTGGTGGAGAAAATTCGTTTGCGCCTTCAGGAAACAGGCATTACGGGCATCTTTCTGATCGGCGGCGTAAGCGAACCCGTAAGCCAGGTTCCCGTTGACCCCAACAGGGTGGGAATTGTTATGCTTGGCGGTTTGAATCCCGTTGCCTGCGCCCATGAAGCGGGTATTGACGTGGATAATCGCGCCATGTTTACCGTTATGGATTTTGGCCGTCTCCGTCCTTTTAAAGAGCTGTAAACAGACCTCATAATGGCCGCTGTCAAAATAATAAAAATATCATTGTCCCCTTAAAGAGGGCGAATTTGGTTTTGAAAAAGTTTTTTACAGGCATACCTGTTGAATTTTAAAAGGAAGAAGGAGGTTACATGAACGCATACATCGCCGAGGTACTCAACGGCCTCAAGGCAAAGGTTCCCTGGGAAAAGGAATTTCTTCAGGCCGCAGAAGAAGTTCTTGAATTTATTGAGCCCCTTATCGAAAAGGAGCCGAAATATAAAAAACACGGTATTCTTGAGCGTATTACCGAGCCGGAGCGAACCATCATTTTCAGGATTCCCTGGGTTGATGATAATAATATTGTCCGGGTTAATACGGGTATTCGCGTCCAATTTAACAGCGCCATCGGCCCTTACAAAGGCGGAATCCGCTTTCACCCCTCGGTTAATCTCGGTATTCTTAAATTTCTGGGCTTTGAGCAGACTTTCAAGAATTCGCTGACGACGCTTCCCATGGGCGGCGGCAAGGGCGGTTCCGATTTTGATCCCAAAGGTAAATCGGAAGGCGAGGTCATGAGATTCTGTCAATCCCTTATGACGGAGCTTTATCGCCACATCGGGTCTGATACGGATATTCCTGCCGGCGATATTGGCGTTGGCCGCCGCGAGGTGGGATATATGTTCGGGCAGTATCGCCGCCTGAGCAACGAATTTACGGGCGTTTTCACGGGCAAGGCCTTAGCTTGGGGCGGCTCTCTTATCCGTCCGGAGGCAACGGGTTACGGTTCCGTGTATTTTGCGGAAGAAATGCTGAAAACTCGCGGTGACAGTTTGCAGGGAAAGACGGTGGTTGTTTCCGGTTCGGGCAACGTCGCCCAGTTTACCGTCGAAAAAGTCATTCAGCTGGGAGGCAAGGTGGTGGCCATGTCTGATTCCAACGGGACTATTCACGATCCTGCCGGAATTGATGCGGAAAAACTGGCTTACGTCATGGAATTGAAAAATGTGAAACGAGGCCGCATTAAAGAATACACGGAAAAATACGGCGGCGAATACGGGGAAGGGAAAAAACCCTGGGGCATCCCCTGCGATTGTGCTTTCCCCAGCGCCACGCAGAATGAAATCAATGGAGACGACGCCAGGGCGCTGCTGGATAACGGCTGCATCCTTGTCAGCGAAGGAGCCAACATGCCTTCCACGCCGGAGGCGGTGGCGCAGTTTTTAGGGAAAAAGATCCTTTATGGCCCCGGCAAGGCGGCCAATGCGGGCGGCGTGGCCACATCGGGACTGGAAATGACCCAGAATGCCATGAGGCTCTCTTGGAGCAGGGAAGAGGTCAATCAGAAACTGCATGGAATTATGATTGAGATTCACAAGCAGTGTATTACCGCTGCCGAACAGTACGGATTTCCGGGTAACTACGTCATGGGCGCGAACATTGCCGGCTTTATAAAGGTTGCCGATGCCATGATTGACCAGGGCGTCATTTAAAAAGCAGTTCTTTGAGGACGGGTGGCAGTACGGTTTTTACCGGAGGCCATCCGTTTTTTATTTTGGCTTCGTTTCTGTGTTTGGATTGAACTTCCTGCGGGAGACAAACTTCCAATTTCGCACCGCACTTTCTGCGGGCTACTGCCGCCATTACGCCAAACCGCCCCGTTAGCGGTAGTGCATTTTTATCATTATTTATTTCTATTGATTTCAAGAATATGTAAATTATTTTTATTTGCGATTTGACGATATTTTTTTACTAATTCGGGTGTTGCAAAGAATATAGGAAAAAACAAATCGAAATTTCCTAACAAACAAACTTTTCCATTCTCAAAATGAAAAGTCGGAAACTTTTCTTCTCGTGTAATTATTTTGAAAAACATCTTTAATTCCCTTGCCGTTTCAAGTTTGATTTTTTTTGATTTTGTATTATCAAGTTTTTTCACAAACTCAATCCAAATATACTTATCTTCATAATCTAAACTGCTTATAATTCTGATTATGTCAAAGTTTGATAAATTTTCAAAATCAAAATCAATAAAAATGGGACAGTCGGAATTTTCAAATATTTCAATCGCAAATTTTAAAAAATAATTTTCGTATTTTGAGAAATCTTTATCAATTGAATTTGTTTCATAAAATTCGGAAACTTCATTTTCTTCGCAGGAAAGCAAATGGTCAAAAAGTCCTATTTGATATTGCATCATATTTTGAGGACATATCAAATCGTCATTCTCATCAAAAAACTCACTTCGCTTAATTAAGAATTCATTTTCAATTAGTTTCATTGTATTTCTGCCTTTTATTATTCACTTTTCAAATTTTGCTCTCGGTGTCCCACT
>JAITWQ010000186.1 GCA_031285215.1 Syntrophobacterales bacterium
TTTTTCCCGAAGGCTTCGCCACGGCGGGAATGTAGCGGTTTCCCGTTTCAAAATTTTTATCCGAAATAAATCGTTTGATGAACTTGATGGAGATCGTCTCTTCGACAAGATTACGGCGGCATTCCTTCTGGCAGGGGGCGGGACAAACCCTTCCCAAAACGCCAGGTAAAGGAACCTTTTCCTTTATAAGTTTTTCCGCATAGGCATATTCGCCGTTAGCCGCCAAACCTACATAACCCTGAATATCAATCCCTGCGGGGCAGGTCATGTTGCACGGAGCCACACAATCGGCAAAGTGATTGGAAAACATCAGCTCCATGTCGAGTTTGCGAAGCTCCTTTATCTGCTCCGTATCCGTATTAACCACCATTCCGTCAAAAACGGGAGTTGCACAGGCAACAACGGGATAACGGGCTTTTTCCTGTTCCACGAGGCACAGGCGGCAGCTTCCGAAAGGGTCTATCTGTGAACGGTCGCAGAGAACAGGAATGCCAATACCATTACGCTTGGCCACATCTCGTATGGTTTCTCCCTGTGTCCCGTCGTATAAATTGCCATTTATCGTTACTTTGATTGTCATAATTCCTCCTATTCGACTACGATCGCGTCGAACTTACACGCATCCTTGCAGAACCCGCAACGGGTGCAAACGGCATTGTTAATATAGTGAAGTTTTTTCCGTTCTCCTGTAACGGCGCCAACAGGACAAGTTTTACTGCAGAGGGTACATCCCGTGCATTTCTCTTCCACAACATGGTAACTGATAAGAGCCTTGCATTTTTTGGCCGGACATTCGTGATCTCGTATATGAGCTTCATATTCTTCCAGGAAGTAACGCAGCGTGGTCAAGACCGGATTGGGGGCTGTCTGCCCTAAACCGCAAAGAGACCCTTTAATGATGGATTCGCACAGCATCCGCAGCTTGGGAATATCGTCCTCTTGTCCCTTCCCCGCCGTAATTCGTTCCAGAATTTCCAGCATCCTCTTTGTACCGACACGGCAAAACGTACATTTCCCGCATGATTCTTCAACAGTAAAGCTAAGAAAATAGCGCGCAATATCAACCATACATGTTTCATGATCCATGAAAACCATGCCGCCGGAACCGACAATCGCCCCCGTTTCCATGATTTTCTCATAGTCAATGGGCGTATCATGGAGGTGAGCGGGGATACATCCTCCCGAAGGCCCTCCCATCTGTACGGCTTTACAGTTTCCGTTGTTGACAATTCCGCCGCCAATTTCATTAACGATCTCATTTATGGTAATACCCATGGGGACTTCAATCATACCGCCGCGATTGATTTTTCCCGCCAGAGCAAACACCTTGGTTCCTTTGGATGTTTCCGTTCCGTACTTGGAAAAGGCAGCGCCTCCTTCCCGCAGAATATAGGGAATATTAGCGTAGGTCTCAACATTGTTGTTATTGGTCGGCTTGCCCCAAATGCCGTGGGTTGCCGGAAACGGCGGGCGTGTCCGCGGCATGCCGCGTTTACCTTCGATGGAAGCGATAAGGGCTGTCTCCTCTCCGCAGACAAAGGCTCCCGCGCCTTCAATAACATGAAGTTGCACACTGAAGTCTGTTCCTAAAATATTTTTTCCGGAGAAATTTTTCTTTTCCGCCTGTTCAATGGCAAGGCGCAGTCTTTTTACCGCCAGGGGATATTCGGCGCGAACATAGAAGAAACCCGTTTGCGCACCCACGGCATAGGCCGCAATGGTCATTCCCTCAATAACTCCGTGAGGATCGCCTTCCAGGGTGGAACGGTCCATAAATGCGCCGGGATCACCTTCGTCTCCGTTACATATTACGTATTTTTCGTCTCCCGGTGCGTCTTTGGCAAACTGCCATTTCATTCCGCAGGAAAACCCTGCTCCGCCGCGGCCTCGCAATCCGGATGCCTTAACTTCCTCAATGACCTGCTGACGATCCATTGTTTTCACCGCTTTTTCCAAAGCGCTGTATCCGCCTGCGGCGATATAATCGTCAATGTTTTCCGGATCAATGGCGCCAATATTTTTTGTGGCGACCTTGACCTGCTTATCCTGATAAGAACTCTGGGTTGTGGCGCGATCCGGGTGAAGAACAATCCAGTCGTCAATGTGTTCCCCTTTTTCCAGGGTTTCAATGAATTTATCAACTTTATCAAGTGTCATATACCCGTAAGTATAGACTTTATCATTTTCAATCACATCAATAACGGGTTCCAGGTAGCACATGCCGTTGCATCCCGTCTTTTTAATGACGAAATTTTTGTTGTCCTTCAGGACGTCATACAGCTTACCCAGTGTTTCTTCCGCTCCCGCAGCAATTCCGCAAGAATTATAACCAACACGGAGGATTTTCATTGCGCTGCCTCCTTCTTTTTGTAATCTCTAATAACCTTACGAACCTTGTCGGTCGAAAGTTTACCATAAACCTTATCACCCACCATGATCATAGGCGCAAGACTGCAACATCCAAGGCAGGCCACCGATTCAATGGTAAAGAGAAGATCAGAGGTCGTTTCCCCTGTTTTAATGCCCAGCTCTCCTTCCGACGCCTCTGTAAGGCCGTCTGCATTTTGCACGTGACACGCCGTTCCGTGGCAGACGCGAATCAGATTCTTGCCCACGGGGGTCAAGCGGAACTGGGCGTAAAAAGTAACGACTCCGTAAATACGGGCTGTCGGCACACCCATTCGCCTGGCCACACGTTCCAAGGCTTCTTTTTCAAGATACCCCTTCTGTGCCTGAACCTGCTGCAGCACAGTAATCAGAGTCCCTTTTCTGCCTTGAAAGTTATCCAACACTTCATCGACATAACTAAGATCCTGTTGTTCCATTTTCAACTCCTTTGTATAAGGACAAACCTCTCCTTGCGAAATTCTGACGAGAAAATCTCTTATTTTCTCTATCTTCATCCTGGTGCTGATAAAACTCAAAGAATCAATTTTTTCTGTCTGCAGCGGCGAAAGCGTGGGAACAAACTTTTACGATAAAAAGCGGCTTTCCTCCGCTAAGGCAATAGCCTCAAAATTGTTTCACCGTGAGAATTTAAAACAGAAAAATGGCGCCACAAGGGGCCCTGTCTTTACAGCCGTTTTTTGACCATAAAATACAGGCGCCATTTTCTGGAAAAGCACCGCCGGAACCTATACAAGAAAGGTAAAACCAGGTCAAGAAGAAATGAGATTGCCGGAATCGTCCATGTTCATTTGTCTTCACAAGAAAGCAAAGAATAGTGACAAATATTGTTTGACAAATCCACGGAATACTGGAGACTGGAGCAGATGAAACTAAAACCTGCACATCTTGTCTGTGACGGCGATTTAATCCCGTATGATTTTGCGCTGTTTCGCCATCACGTTAAGGTTTAGTTGAAAGACAGGAGGAAATTACCGTAATGAAAGAGAAAAATTTCGCCATGGCCGGAAAAATAAAAGATTTGCTCCGCTGGGAGGGCCCGGAGGGGTGCCTGGCAACGGACAGAATAACTGTGGACGGTGCAAAAGTAGGCTACATGTACCGTGAAGAACCAGATGAAGAAAGCAAAATGCCTGATTCCGGCTGGCGGTTTTTTGCCGGCGATGAGAGCGACGAATATGTGAACAACCCGGATAATAGCGGGATATACGCGTTGAACACCATCGCCAACTACGACCCGGACATCATTCCCCTATTGGCTTCGCCCTATGGGACTGCTTTCGGCAGGGATGAGAACGGCGTGTTTCAGGAAGAAGCGTTCGAACCGCCGGAGGAAGATTAATCTGACTCCGGTTTGACGCGAGTGCAAACGGAGACTGTAAGGAGGAAATATTATGGGTCTTGGATTGACAATGTGGTTTCCTTTGAATGGCCAGGGGGCAAATAAAGAACGTTACCAAAATTATTTTCAACATCTTTCCTCCATCGTCCCCAGTTGGAAGACAAACAGTTTTTTCGATGACAAGGGTTTCCGCGTCAAACTCGTTCCCTTTGAAGAGGACGTTTACGGTACTTGGGAGGAAGAAAGATTATGTATTTCTGCAAAGACAAACAGCGCTGGGCCTGGATACCATGCTTACCTGATTGACTTGCTGGACGGACTTGGCATCGCGCCTGTGGAAGTCGAGGATGAAACAGGATATTACGGCAACCGTGATTTCGTATCGCTTCAGGAAGAAATGACAAAATGGCTGCGGGGCCTGAGTGAACAAATTCTAAAAATGAGTGCGGGCGGCAAGTACAAAAATCTTGCCGTTTCCCTTTCCATAGATTGTTTCCCCGAAGACTCGGGCCATCTTGCCTGCTGCCCCCTTGGTTATTTTGAAAGGGAATTTTTTGCAAAGGCTCAAAAGGGCAAAGCTGGTGGCGCAGAATTTTTTATCTGGTGGAACCAGCCGCAAGACGCCATGTTTTTCAAAAATACTGCCCTGAACCTGATCTGGTGCGAAAACAACTGGCTGCCGCCGGAAACAGAATTAGAACATGAAATCATCGCGGCCACACTTGCATGTTTGGAAAAGGCGTACGCACTGGAGCCAGGCACGGACTATCCCGCCGCCGAATGGACAGAGCTTGCCCGGCTTTCAAGGGATGAACTGCTGGAACAGAAACTGCATTCCCGATTTGGCAGCAGCGGAGAAGCCCGTTTGGGATATAAACAAGGATTCGTGACTCACAATATATATGGATGGAGGGTGACGGCAAACGGGAAAATGCATTTTGACCGGGAAGAAGACGGAAGTTTGGTTTGGTGGGATGATGTCAGAACAATACGCGCTACGGCCTTTTCCGTTGAGCTGAAAGAAGGCGCTGACAGCGAATCGCTCTTGCAATCCGCAACCAGAAGTGAAGAAAACTGTGACCCGTTTACTTTGCGTAACCCGAAAATTGCCGCGAGCATCCAACATGACCATATAGAAGAAAACGGGGAGCCATTATTTCAAACTCGCCTTACCGCCGCTTTGGACGATAAGCTGCTGATCCTGTCGCTGTTCTATGTCCATGCCGCGGACCGTGATTGGGCGATTAAAGTTTCCGCTTCTGTAGCGCGATAAGAAAGGAGAAATCGTATGAATCAAGGAACAAGTTTCACTGAGCGGGCAAAGCAATTTTGGCGCTGGTTTTCCGCAAATGAGGAAAAATTATCGGATATTGTACAAAACCGCAATCACAGCGACAACGGAGAAGCGGCGGTTGCGTTCATTTCGGAGGGCGTTTCCCTGCTTGCGGAGGAGTTGCATTTCAACATCGGCGGTGATCATGAGTTTACCTTTTCTGTGGATGGAAAGTATGCGCTGTTTTTTCTTTTGCCATATGTGACGGCCAACTTACCGGAACAATACCGTGATAAATGGAATTTCTTTCCCTGTATGCAGGGGACAGGCGGTCATAATTTTGGTTTCCGAATGTACGGAACAAATGTGAATACCGATCATGTCATGGTTTCTGCTGCCCCGGACGAAGAAAGCAAAACCGCTGATCTGCGGTTTTATATCAAAGAGTGGGAATCACTTGAAGAAAAAGACAGCTATAACGCTTTCTACACCCTGCTGGATCTTAGCATCGGAGAAGCTTTGGCCCATGTTTGCCTGAACAATGTGGAAAAAGCCGAAATACTTGAGGAGGGAATGTTTCCCCTCACTGAACTGGAGCAGTGGATGATTGATAATCTCTGTGAAGACGGCAAAATTCCTGATCCCGCAGAGCGGTATTTTGGATATGAGAAAACACCCCCTGATGAAGAAGCAGCCGGTGACGATCTGCCGCGGCAAGACATATTCGTTGGCATTGCCAAATACACGCCCCTTTTATCCTGTTATGACGATGGCGAGGATGACTGCTATCAAAAATTTACAGATTTCGGCGCAAAGCCGGTATTCTTGTACTATTTTTACGACAACGAAGCGGACCGGAATGATATTTTAAATGAACGCAATGATCTCATGGACAAGCTCGAAGAGGAAGTGCTGGGAAAGCTCGGTTCCGGGCGGGAAACAGGTCTTTTGCTGGGCGGGGCAATGGGTGAAAACTGCGCTTATATTGATCTGCTGCTCTATGACGAGGAGGCGTTTATGGAAAAAGCGAAAACCTTTTTGTCCTCGTCACCCTATATGATTTTTGGCAAAGAATTCTATCGTGACGGGAGAGAATTCCTTCTTACGGATCATGCTGTTTCCGGTTTTACGGAGAGGCTGCAACAGCTTCATGAAGTTGATGCTCATGGGGAAATCATTAAAATCATTGAAGCTTTGCCGGATGATAAACGAGATTTTGATTTGACCAATCTTTACGCCAGGGCATTGAATAATACCGGCCAGGAGGAAAAAACCCTGGAAGTGCTGGAATCAGTCCGCGAAAAAGGTGAAAATGATGCCCTCTGGAACTGGCGCTACGGCTACGCTTTGTACTATACCGGACGCAAAGCAGAATCCATTCCCTGTCTGGAAAAGGCCATTGCCCTTGGCGATGACCATCCGGAAACTGCGGAACTCTTGGAAATGGCCCGGGCGTACCAGGCAAAAATCGAATTGGAAGCGAAGCGCAGAGCGGCAAAGATTCCTCGTGACCCGAACAAAGTTCCTTTTGAGGATTTTGACTTCACCAACTTTTGGGATAACTCCGATTATGCCTTGGAAGAATATGTCGGCACACCACCCGCCAATGAGCAGTTTGC
>JAITWQ010000211.1 GCA_031285215.1 Syntrophobacterales bacterium
TTGTCGGGCCGCTGCCTGACAATTTATGGGGTTTTTGATCACGAGAGGACAGCACGGCAAGCAGCAACGGTGTTCGGGGAAAACGGGAATTGGTTTGTAAGAGCTGTTCGTCCCCTGTAAAACCCATGGCTTTTCCTGGTGTGGCAGCGCTGAAAAAAAATAATATGGGGCGTCGTCAAGCGGTAAGACACAAGATTTTGGTTCTTGCATCCGGAGGTTCGAATCCTCCCGCCCCAGCCATGCAGCTTTTGTTGGAAAGGGTATTTCATGCTTGAAAGAATGAGGATTTTTTCTGGTAATGCAAATGTTGCTTTGGCGGAGAAGATATGTGCAAATCTTGGCGTTTCCCTGGGGAACGCCAATGTGACTCAGTTCAGTGACGGGGAAACCCGTGTAGAAATAAACGAAAACGTCAGGGGTATGGATGTCTTTATCGTTCAGCCCACATGTCCTCCAACCAATATCACGGTCATGGAACTTCTTATCATGATCGACGCCATGAAGCGCGCTTCCGCCGATCGGATTACAGCGGTGATTCCATATTATGGATATGCCAGACAAGATCGGAAAGTGGCTCCCCGTGCGCCCATATCAGCGAAACTGGTAGCTGATCTGATTCACTCCGCCGGAGCGGATCGTGTCTTGGCGATGGATCTTCATGCCGGCCAAATCCAGGGATTTTTCGATATTCCCGTGGATAATCTCTTTGCCACCCCCGTCCTTCTTGAATATATGCGAAACAGTTATAAAGACGACACCGTTATCGTTTCTCCCGATACAGGAGGGGCGGAGCGGGCGCGCGCTTTTGGGTCCCGCCTGGGAGCAAGCATGGCCATTATTGATAAACGCCGTGAGGGACCGAATGAGGCGCAAGTTATGAATATTATTGGTAGTGTTGAGGGAATGAAGGCCATCCTTCTGGATGATATGGTTGATACGGCGGGAACTGTTGTACAGGCCAGCCGCGCCCTTGAAGAAGCGGGAGCAAAAGAAGTATCGGTTTGCTGTACCCATCCCGTCTTGTCTGGTCCTGCCATTGACCGCATTGAGGGATCAAATCTGAAAGAAGTGATTGTGACGGATACCATCCCCCTGCACGAGACAGCCCGAAAATGTAAGCGTATTAAAGTTCTTTCTGTGGCGGGGTTATTGAGTGAAGCAGTAAGGAGAATTTACTACAATGACTCTGTTAGTTCGCTCTTTATATAGATGGAATCTTTCTCCTTGAAATGTGACTCAATATGTGGCTAAGAACCATTAGTTCTTCGCCGGAATTTGTCGCAGAGAAAGGATATTTGAGGTGTGAAGCTGATTGTCGGGCTTGGTAATCCGGGATTGCGTTATTGTGACACAAGGCATAATGTCGGATTTCTGGTCATTGACCGGTTGGCTGATCTTTATGGGGTAACGCTGGATCGCAAAGATTTCGATGCCTGTTGGGGTAAGGTAAAGTTGGATGAAACATCCGTTCTCCTTGTAAAACCGACGACATTTATGAATTTAAGTGGTTACGCGGTGCAGGGGTTGGCTCACTATTTTGGCATAGCGGTAAGCGATATCATCGTGATCCATGATGATTTGGATCTGCCCTTTGAAACGATTCGTTTAAAGAAAGGAGGCGGTGATGGCGGACATAAGGGGGTGATGTCAATTAGTGGGCAATTGGGTGATTCCGAGTTTGTGCGTGTTCGCCTCGGAATCGGAAGAGCCCGGGAGCAGATGTCTCCAAGGGATTACGTTTTGCAATCCTTCTCAAGGGAGGAGGAAGATCTTTTGGATGCTGTCTTGGACAAGGCATGCGGTGCCATTAAGGTCGCCCTTTCAGAAGGAATTCAACGGGCAATGAATCAGTACCATAGAAGGAGTGTTGTAAAAAATTAATATTATGAGGAGGTTAGGTGATGTTTAGAAGTTATCGTCGTTTTGGATCAATTTTGCTTACCGCCATTATCGCGGTTTTGATGATGGCACCCCTCGCTTTGGCGGGCGAAGCAAATATTATGCTGCCCAATCTTAGCGAGGTTATGTTTGGGGCATGGGGAGGAGTAACCCTTCTTAACCTGGGGTTAATCGTTTGTGCCATAGGACTTGGATTCAGCATTCTGCAGTATTTTCAGACCAAGAACCTTCCGGCTCACAAATCAATGCTGGACGTGTCCAATACGATCTGGGAAACATGCAAAACTTATCTGTTCCAGCAGGGTAAGTTTTTGGTGTACCTTTGGATTCTGATTGGCGCTTGTATGGTTTACTATTTTGGTATCCTTCAGTCGGCTGATTTCGGGCCTGGTAAAGTAATGGTGATTCTTTTCTGCTCAGTTATGGGTATTATGGGCTCTTATGCTGTGGCATGGTTTGGTATCCGCATCAACACCGTGGCCAATTCACGCGCTGCCTTTGCCTCCCTCAAGGGAAATCCTTTGAGCATGCTCAACATCTGTCTGCGGTCAGGAATGAGCGTGGGCCTTCTGCTGATCAGTATTGAGCTTTTTTTCATGATAGCTATTCTGGTCTATGTTCCCATGGATTTGGCCGGTCCCTGCTTTATCGGGTTTGCCATTGGTGAATCTTTGGGCGCCAGCGCTCTTCGTATCTGCGGCGGTATCTTCACGAAGATTGCCGATATCGGTTCCGACTTAATGAAGATTGTCTTCCATCTTCCCGAAGACGATCCCAAAAACCCAGGCGTCATCGCCGACTGTACGGGTGATAATGCCGGTGACAGTGTTGGTCCTTCCGCTGATGGTTTTGAAACTTACGGCGTGACTGGCGTTGCTCTGATTGCTCTCATCGCTCTGGCTTTGGCTGATAACCCGGAAATGGGCGGGAAGCTCATTGTCTGGATTTTTGTAATGCGTATTATCATGATTATCACCGCTCTTTGTTCTTACTTCATCAACAACGCCCTTAGTACAGCCCTGTTCGGTAATAAAAGGGAGTTTAATTTTGAGCATCCTTTAACCAATCTGGTTTGGATTACATCAATCCTTTCCATTGTCGCTACATTTGCAGCCAGCAACTTCCTTCTTTCCGATCTTGAGAAATATCCCGATCTCTGGTGGGCACTATCTATCATCATCAGCTGCGGGACCATTGCCGGCGCTGTAATTCCCGAACTTACCAAGGTTTTTACCAGCCCCACATCCCGCCACTGCGCAGAAACGGTTAACGCGTCCCGTCAGGGCGGCCCGTCATTGAATATTCTTTCGGGTATGGTTGCCGGTAATATGTCCTGCTTCTGGGGCGGTTTTACCATTTTAATTCTTATGTTCGTGTCCTATCTGGTTTCCAAAAATGCCTCAATCGTTGGCCTGATGCCGGCGGAATTTGTCTTTGCCGCCCCTGTTTTTGCCTTTGGTCTGGTGGCGTTCGGATTCCTTGGTATGGGACCTGTAACCATTGCTGTTGACAGCTTTGGCCCTGTTTCGGATAATGCTCAATCCATTTACGAGCTTTCCCTGATCGAATCTGTTCCCGACATAAGGAAAGAGATTCAGAGGGATTTTGGTTTTGAGCCTGATTTTGATCACTCCAAACACTACTTGGAAAGCGCAGACGGCGCGGGAAATACCTTTAAGGCAACGGCAAAGCCCGTCTTGATTGGTACGGCCGTAGTTGGCGCGACAACCATGATTTTTGGAATTATTATCCTTTTGGAACAGCTTTTTGGCAACGTAATTGCCAAACTGTCCCTGATTCAGCCGGAAGTTATTCTTGGCTTGATCATGGGCGGCTGTGTGATTTACTGGTTCACCGGTTCTTCTACTCAGGCGGTGGTCACAGGGGCGTACCGCGCCGTTGTGTATATCAAGGAGAACATTGACTTGAGCAAGCAATCCGCTTCGATTAATGACAGTAAAGAGGTTGTGAAAATTTGTACGGTTTATGCCCAGAAGGGAATGATTAATATCTTTATCGTCATCTTCTTTATGACGTTGGCCCTGTCATTCTTTGATCCTTACTTCTTCATCGGTTATTTGATTGGTATTGCTTTCTTTGGTCTCTTCCAGGCCCTTTTCATGGCAAATGCCGGCGGGTGTTGGGATAACGCGAAGAAGATTGTCGAAGTAGATCTCAAAGAGAAGAATACTCCTCTCCATGAGGCCACCGTTGTCGGCGATACCGTTGGCGATCCCTTCAAGGATACGTCTTCTGTTTCCATGAACCCGGTCATTAAGTTTACCACCCTGTTTGGTCTTCTGGCGGTGGAAATTGCCGTTACCATGACTAACCAGAACGTAAAGCTGGGTCTTGCTGCTGCATTCCTGGCGATTGCCTTGTTCTTCGTGTATCGTTCGTTCTACGGTATGAGAATTTCCGAAGACAAGATATAAAATTCGTTTACCCGCAAGCGGTAAATCAGGTGATAAATGAAAGGGGAGGAAACGGTTATTTTCTTCCCCTTTTCATTTTTCATATGGATATATAAAGGAGGATGTTTATGAAAGGTATTACTCGCTTTGGCGTATCTCTTGAAGAAGCGCTGTTGCAGCGCTTTGATGATCACATCCACCGCAGAAATTACACGAACCGGTCAGAGGCCATCCGCGATTTGATCCGTGAGGAACTTGTCCGTGAGGAATGGCGGCAGAACAGTGAGGTCACAGGGGCCATTACCCTGGTCTATGACCACCATCAACGGGGACTTGTTGCCCGCCTTCTGGATATTCAGCACCATTACCATCATATTATTTTTTCCAGTCAGCATATTCACCTTGACCACGATAATTGCCTGGAAATTATTGTTGCCAAGGGAAACGCCGCGACAGTCGAAGAACTTTATGGAAAATTAAAAGCGGCAAAAGGTGTTAATCATACAAGCCTTGCCATGGCGACAACGGGAAAAATTACTGATTAATCCTTTTCTGTAATGAATCATTTATGTCATTTCTTCCTTGACAGAAGTCTTTTTTTGTTCTAATTCATGCCACGAATATAATTTTAGTAATATTTTCTCTTCGCGAAAAGAGGAGAAATAAACTCTGTGTTTTGGCGATAATGTAAATACGAATTTTCCCGAAAGATTTGCTGAATAAAAAACAGGAGAAAATACAAAGAGATGAAAAAAGTTTTGGCTGTTTTAAGTTTGCTGCTCTTGGTAGCGGTATTTGCCATACCCGCCGCAGCTGTGGACGTCAAGTTCAGCGGAGATTACTATATCGCCGGCGACTATTACAGCCGCACCGGCGTAGATGGTCATTATTATGGTATCCCGGACAATGCGTCAACGGCCTTTTTTTATCAGAGCCTCTGCATTCAAA
>JAITWQ010000235.1 GCA_031285215.1 Syntrophobacterales bacterium
AGCTTTGCACGAAGCCCTGGAGTTGACCCTGGGCCTTCCCTATACAGCCCGGGGCAAACTGAGAATTACTGCTTATGCGGATTCAGACAGCTATGAAGACAGCGTTGACAGCAACGAAGATGTGACCGAAACCGAAACAGAAAAAGTTGACATGGTCAATTCCCCGGAATACAACGCTTTTATAGACAGATACTCTGATGAAAAAGGTCAGTTGAATTACCAGCTGATGAATAAAGATTTTATCCAGTTTGCCAGCGGCAGCAAAACTGTCGCAACTATGATCGGGGAGAATGCGTCCACAGAAGAGATCCTGGTTTTTGTCATCAAAAGCCGGGCGACTTTCCTTTCCGGTAAAAAGGATAGCCTGAGCAATCAGGAAACTCTTGCTTTGATAGAAACTCTGGATGAGATTAACCCCCGGAGCGCTTTCAAAGAGTTGAACCTGCATATTCGGCGGATGGTGACAAGAAGAGCTTAAGAGAAATATCTCTAAGAGAGAGAATAATTGCCTCGGGGAAGGGGTCGTCATTTTGTCAGCCATTCGAGTCTTTGTTGCCGGCGTCTGCGGACGGATGGGCAACGAAACAGTCCGAACAATAATACAGCAGGAAGATATGGTTCTCGTGGGCGGAGCCGATGTTCGCCGACTGGGCGACGACATCGGCCGGATCCTGGGAATGGAAGACATCGGCCTAAGTCTCCGTTCAGTGGACGAGGCGGTTCTGAAAGAGCTCCGCCCGGATATTCTGGTGGACTTCACCAATCCCCAATCGGTTCTCAGCAACGCGAAAACGGCGCTGCGGGCGGGAGTTGTCCCAGTGATTGGAGCGACAGGTCTGGACGAAGAAGACCAACGGGAACTCAGGGAGTTGTCTGAGGAACAAGGGGTGGGAGCATTCATTGCACCCAACTTCGCCCTCGGGGCTTTGCTGATGATGAGATTTGCCAAAGAAGCCGCCAGACATTTTCCTCATGTGGAGATTATCGAGTACCATCACGACCAGAAGCTGGATGCCCCTTCCGGCACGGCCCTGCGGACGGCTGAACAAATCAGCGAAGTTCGTGCCGCCATGGTTCAAGGACATCCCAACGAATACGAAAAACTTCCCGGAACCCGGGGCGGCGAATTCAACGGCATCCGGGTTCATGCGGTCCGTCTGCCGGGTATTCTGGCATCTCAGGAAGTTATCTTCGGGGGAGCGGGTCAGACCCTGACAGTCCGTCACGATACCTTTTCCCGCGAAACCTATATGCCCGGGGTTATGATCGCGATCCGAAAGTCCCGGGGGCTTAAGGAATTCGTCGTGGGGTTGGAGAATTATTTGGATTGAGAGTGCGGGGTCTTGGGAACGGCGATTGGACTTGAACAAAAATAAAAGGAACCTATCGGAATATGACAATGACAAAATTTTCGATGGATCTTCACGGTCATTCTTTTAGCTGCGAGGAGCTATCTGCCTCGTTTATTGAAGATGCTATCAAATCCTTGGATGGTTTCGACACTTACGCTGTATTAGAACCCACGCCACCAATAGAATCTTGCATTTATCTGCAAACCTCTCCCTCCATTTCCGAGGATTCAGGGTTACGGGGCGGCTTTAACACAAGAGCGTAAAAAGTCGTGCATATAATTTGAAATGCACGACATAATATGATATGATGAGAATTAATAACTTGGAGGTGGTTGAAATGGCTGAAACTATAAACGTAACAATCCGTCTTGACAGGGAAATCAAGGAACAAGCTGAAATATTGTTCAGCGATTTGGGCATGAATTTATCAACAGCGTTTAATATTTTTGCTCGTCAGTCCTTGCGGCAGGGGAAAATACCTTTTGAAATCTACGATCCCTTTTATAGCGAAAAAAATCAAGCGCGGCTTGCTCGTTCCATAGCAGATGCCGAAGCGGGAAAAATAACGGTACACGACTTAATTGAGGCGGACTGATTATGCAAAAGGCTTGGACAGACGATGCGTGGACTGACTACGTCCATTGGCAAACGGTAGATAAAAAGACTTTAAAACGTATTAACATGCTTCTTAAAGATATTGACCGCAACCCTTTTTCGGGAATCGGAAAACCCGAACCCTTGAAAGGCAACAGGCAGGGGTATTGGAGCAGACGGATTGACGAAGCAAACCGTATCGTCTACAAAGAGGAGCATGAGCAAAACGTTATCACACAATGCGGCGGCCATTATGATGAATAAGGCAACGACCTCAAATGCACCTTCCGTTTCAATTGATTCAATCAATAGCACCAAGTCCAACAACACGCCTTAGATTGTGGGGATCACTGCGATAATTGATTTAACTAAGGAGCAATTAATTGACGACGGAAGGAAACAGAAATGCCAAAAAACACCATCCTGATAACAGGCGCAAATGGCTTGGTGGCCCAACGGTTTGCCGACATGTTTTCAGATGAATATGCGTTAAAATTCCTGACCAGAAAGAGAAACGGACATAAAGAAAAACACGGGCACGACCACAACTACGCATGGGATCCCGGTTCAGGACACATCGACGAGGAAGCCTTGGAAGGCACTGATTACATCCTCCACCTGGCTGGTGCCAATATAAGCGAGAAAAGATGGACAGCGAAAAGGAAACAGGAGATCCTTTCGAGCCGGAGGGATTCTGCCCGGCTGTTGCTCTCAAAACTCATAGAGGGAAACCACTCCTTAAAAGCCTTCATCTCTGCGTCCGCAGTGGGATTCTATGGAGATGCACCCTCTGAGAAAGTGTTCTCAGAAGAGGACGAGGGGGGCGAGGATTTTCTCGCTGCTGTTTGCAGGGAGTGGGAAGAATCGTCTCACAACTTTTCAGAAGTGAGTCTACGGGTTCTCATCTTTCGCTTTGGCGTGGTGCTCTCCAGGAGCGGCTTCATTCTGACCAAGCTGCAAATGCCAATAAAATTCGGGATGGGGACGAA
>JAITWQ010000073.1 GCA_031285215.1 Syntrophobacterales bacterium
TCGTGAGGAGGTTGGGTTGGATTGCCGCCTTTGCGGGGGTGCCGTCCTTGTGGGACTTAAACCACCCGCAAGCAACCCTGTTAGTTAAGTAATTAGTGGCATTGTTGGTTGTTGATTACATTATGACGCAAGAAGAACACTATCGCAAAACGACATCTCAGGAATAATTGGTTTTTGCTGAAAAAACATAATATTGATTTTGATGAACGATATGACGATGAGAAACATTAAGAATACAAATTCATGAAACTAAAGAGTGTAGAAATATCCGGATTTAAATCGTTCCGTGAGAAAGTTGCCCTGAAATTTTCTGCGGGTGTTACGGCTATCGTCGGGCCGAATGGCTGCGGCAAGAGCAATGTGGTGGATGCCATCCGCTGGGTTTTAGGCGAACAGCGGGCAAAGGCCCTGCGGGGAAAATCTATGGAAGATGTTATTTTTAATGGTTCCGCCGATTCCCCGCCCGTTGGTTTTTCGGAAGTGTCCATGCTTCTGGAGGCCTCGGATAAACCTTTCGCGGGCATATACGCCGATTTGCCGGAAATGGTCATTGCCCGTAAATTATACCGGGACGGGGAAAGCGAATATACCATCAATAATGCCCCCTGCCGTTTGCTGGACATCAGGGAGTTCTTTATGGGAACGGGGGTAGGGGCAAAGGCCTATTCCATCATTGAGCAGAACAGCGTTGCCCTTCTGGTGGAAGCGAAACCGGAGGAAAGGCGGCACTATATTGAGGAAGCGGCGGGTATATCAAAGTATAAAAGCCGTAAAGAGTCATCTCTCCGCAAGATGGAAGCGACGGAGCAGAATCTGCAGCGCCTTCAGGATGTCATTCATGAGGTGAAAAACCAAATGAAGGCCGTGTCGCGCCAGGCCAAAAGGGCGGAGCAATTTAAGGAACTCAGAAAAGACATCAGGGAAGGTGAGATACTGCTGGCCCTGCAAAATGATTTTGTCCTGGCGGAGACGCGAAAGGTGAAGGAAAAGGAAAAAGATGTCCTTGGCAGGGAAGAGACGGCCGTGCAAACGGACTATGCGAGGATTCAGTCAGCCCTGGAGGCGACGCGCCTGAACATTGCCGAGAAGAATGAATTTCTGTCCGAAGCGCAGGAAAATTACTTCCGCCTTAAAAATGATGTCAGTGCCAAAGAGCAGGAAATCTCCTTTCTTAACAATAAGATCGGTACTTTAGGCGAAGTTCTGGAAAAGGGAGGGAGCGAATTAGAGACGCTGATGTTGAAACTCCGGGAACTTTCCGCAGAGAAAACCATGGTGGAGGGCAGTTTGGTTCAGGGAAAAGCGATGATTGCCGCTCTGGAGGAACGCCTGCAAAACCAGCTGGCCCAAAAGGACGAATTCCGCGAAAAAAGCCATGTGTTGCAGGAAGCTGTGGAGACCAGGAAAAAAGCCTGTTACGAAATTCTGTCGGAGACAACAAAATTAAAAGGGATGATTTTCCCTCTGGAAAAAGGACTGGAAGATATTCAGCGCCGTGAAGTTCGCGCCAAGCGGGAAAATGAAGAATTAGAAGGACGCCTTGCCGGTCTTGATACGACCCTGGAGGGATTAAGGCGTGAAATTACGGCGGGGGAGGAGCGCCATGCCGGTCTCTTGGCCAAAAAGGAAGAAATCCTTGATGAATTGGAGCGCCATAAGCAGGAGCTGGCTGATCTGGGAGAAAATCTCATCGCCCTGACAGAGGCCTTCAATCAGAAAAAGGCGAGGCTTACGTCTTTGCGCGAACTGCAAAGTGCGTATATTGGATACAGTAAGGCCGCAAAAACGATTATGACGGCGAAACACGGGGAGCAGGATACCAATCTCCCCTATGACCGGTTTCTCGGTTTGCTTGTTGACCATATTGATGTGTCCCATGGCTATGAGGCGGCGGTGGAGGCGGTACTGGGCGATACGCTCCAATATATCATGGTCAGAAGCCGGGAAGACGGTTTGCAGGCCATCGAATATTTAAAAGCGGGGCAGTTGGGGCGGGGCAGTTTTATGCCTCTGGAATTACGCCATGACAGGCAGGATGTTCCCCTTCATTTTCCGGAGGGTGAGCCTTTGCTTAATAAAATTCGCGTTAAAGAGGAATTTGTGGATCTTGCCCGCTTTCTCTTTGGCGGTGTTCTGGTCATTCCTGACCTGACGCATGGAATCCGGCTGTGGGAAAATGGTTTCGCCGGAATATTGGTGACCAAAGATGGCGACGTGATTCATCCCCAGGGTATTCTTACGGGAGGACGGGGCGAAGAAGGAGAAGAATTAAGCCTTTTAAAGAATAAAAGGGAAGCAGTGATACTGGAAGAAGATGCCGCCGATCTGTCTGCGCAGCTGGAAGAGGAGAAAGAGAATAAAGATCAGCTCCGGCGGCGGGTACAGGCTTTGGAGGAAGAGCTTGACGTTTTCCGTGGTGATATTCATCAGGCTGCCTTTCAAATTCAGGGACGGAAAAAGGACGAAGAGCGCTTCCGCGCCGACCGTGACCGCATTGTCCAGCGTATCAGGGTTGTCGGCTTTAATCTGGATCAGTGTTTAAATGAGCGTTCCCGCGGGGAAGCTGATCTGGAAAAGGCGAGAAAGCGTCTTTTTGAGGAAGAGCAGCGGGAGAAATCTTTACAGGAAGAACTGATCCTTCTTCAGGAGCAATGGGACAAGCTGCAAAAGGAATTTGAGGGGCGCGAAGAGGTTCTCACCAAAGATCGCATTGCCCTGGCCACCCTTCAGGAAAAGACGGAAGGTCAGGTTCTTTCCCTGGCGCGTATGGAGCGGGAATCCCATTCCCTGGCGGAAACGATAGAGGGGAAAAAGACGGCCATTGATAAGGCCAGAACAGAGGGCCTGCAAGCGGAAAAAGCCGTTAAGGAAAGTCACGAAAAGCTTTCCCTTCTCTGCCGGGAAAGGGACGAAGGGGAAAAAATCCTTAACAGCAAGCAGGAAATACTAAAACAGGACAGTGAAACGCTGCTGGTACAGGAAGAGCAGGAAAATAAAATCATTAAGCAGTTACAGGAACTGGAAAGGGCACGCCGTGATTTTGATTTTGAACTCCAAGAAGTAGCATTGAAGCGGGAGCAGCTGCATCAGGTTTTTGCGGATAAATATCAAATCAATCTTGATGATATGGGGACGCCGTTTCAGCCATTGACAGACGAGGCCATGCTGCGGATTGAAGAGCAGCTTGTAAAGGACAGGAATACCTTTGAAACTTTTGGGGCCGTTAATCTCCTCGCCCTGGATGAATATGAAGAGGTGAAGGAGAGGCATGAATTCCTGCTGCGCCAGACGGAGGATTTAACGACCTCTCTGGAAAGCCTCAAAAAGACGATAGCCCATATTAACCAGATTTCCAAACGCCGCTTTTTAGAGACTTTTAATGGGGTTAACGATTGTTTCCGCCTTATATTTTCCCGGATTTTCCAAGGCGGGCGGGGCGAATTGATTTTATGCGACAGTCAGGATCTTCTGGAAACGGGAGTGGATATTCAACTCCAGATTCCCGGCAAGAAAACCCAGAACATCAGCTTATTATCAGGGGGCGAGAAGACATTGGCGGCGGTCGCCCTGATATTCGCGCTGTTTATGTACCGTCCCAGCCCTTTCCTGATTATGGATGAAGTGGATGCCGCCCTTGACGACGCCAATGTTTCCCTTTTTAATCGTTTGGTCCGCGATATGGCCGCCCAGTCCCAAATCATCATGGTGACGCATAATAAAAGCACCATGGAAGTGGCCGACTGCCTTTTCGGGGTCACTATGCAGAAGCGGGGAATTTCCAGTCTCGTCTCTGTCAATCTCAATTAAAGAACGGCTTTTTTCTGGGGCTGCCAAAATTCGTTGTTCATTAATTGTTGTTGACAGTATCAGGGTTGTCATCCTTTTTATGATCATCATATTGCTCCAAAACCCGGTCACGGTATGTCTTCCATTGCTCAAAACCGGATGCGCTGCTGCCGAAATCAAGGAACTTATCTGTTGAGGTATCATAGGCGCGGCAGCCGAGTTTTTCGCAGAGCCATCCCAATAATTCTAATGGTGCGTTTTTGCCCCGGATGAACAATGAAATACAGTCCAAAAGTTCATCTTCCAGCATGATTTCCACCGAATAGTCCGGCATACTAAGGATAATTTCATCCGGAAAAACTTTTGCTTCGGGCAAAAACTCACAAATGGCGTTTTGCAAATCCTTCCGCATAACAGGAACAGGATCGGAAATTTCCTCCATTGATTCTGCGTTTGTTTCTGTTTTAATCAAAATAACATCCCAACTCATGGTTTTTACCTCCTCCTCAATCGTTCTGTGGGATTTCAAGGGACTCCGCCTGTTTTGGTACGGAATATATTATAACTGCCCGGCTCTGGGACAGGATGCTAAGATAACTCTGATCCTCGCACATGGCTTATACTTGGACAGGGCATCGAAAATTTCCTGATAAATCAATTTTTTGATCC
>JAITWQ010000092.1 GCA_031285215.1 Syntrophobacterales bacterium
AGTTTTTTTGACTGTAATAAAAATATTCGGCACAATCGCCGCACAATAAATCCGCCGCTTTCCCCGGAAAGCAATCAGGAATGAAGAAGGAAACGCCTCATGCTGATGTTCATCAGCAGACCCATGGCAATGAGAAGAACGACGATGGATGATCCTCCGTAGCTCATAAACGGCAGAGGGATACCCACCACAGGTAAAAGGCCAAGAACCATCCCCACATTGATAAATACGCTCCAGGCAATAAGCATGGTGATACCGAAAGCAATCAGGGTACCCAGATAATCTTTCGAATAAAGAGAAATTTTCAATCCCCACACAATGAGAGAAAGAAACAGGATCATGAGGATGGCGACCCCGATAAATCCCCACTCTTCGGCAAAAACGGAGAAGACAAAATCGGTCTGCTGTTCCGGCAGAAACCGCAGATGCGTTTGCGTCCCCTG
The DNA here is from genome assembly GCA_031285215.1 of Syntrophobacterales bacterium. GTDB lineage: Bacteria > Desulfobacterota > Syntrophia > Syntrophales > JAAYKM01 > JAAYKM01. The sequence goes on from JAITWQ010000092.1 coordinate 444, forward strand.
TAAAAATCCTTTTCCCCACCATCCTCCGGAACCGATGGCGATCATTGATTGAATGATATGGTATCCCGCTCCCAGGGGATCCTTTTCCGGCGCAAAGAGAGTTAGAATCCGCTCTTTTTGATAATCCCTTAACAGAAACCAGGCCATTGGCAGCAAAGCCATTCCCGTCACACAAACAACGCCCAGTGCTTTCCAATTTACCCCGATGAAAAGGACCATGGATACAAAGATAATGAACACAACCAGGGCCGTGCCAAGATCAGGTTGCTGGAGGATCAGAAAAAAGGGAACGATCATAAGCACCGCGGGAAAAACCAGGTCCTTCAATAAAAGTGACCGCTGGAGCTTGTTTTCATCAAAATATTTTGCCAGTACCAAAATAATGGCCAGTTTCATCAATTCGGAAGGCTGAAAAGAAAAACCCATAAAGAGAATCCACCGCCGCGAACCATGGGTCATGTACCCATAGAATAAAACGATAAGAAGAAGAACGACAGTGATGCCGTAAATAAAATAGGCATGGCGGATAATGTACCGATAATCCACGCTGAAAGCGAGTACCATGCAAACAAGGCCCAGAACGATCCATCTGATCTGCTTCAGGCAGAGGGATGTGTCCTGACTGAAGGCAAATCCGGCGCTGTAAAGGTTTACCAAACCAGCGGTGAGGATTAAAAGAAGGATAAGGAGGAGAGTCCAGTCAAAATGAGTAAACAAGCGCCGGTCAAAACGCACGATCAGCTCCCCTGTTCCATACGTAAAGACGAAGCATAAAGAATATCTTCTTTAAAAAATTATCTTTCAATAAATCAAGAATGAACACGGTAATTCCTTGTCACCACATTCCTTACATGTTATGGGAGACATCATTCCCATGGGTTCATATATTCTACTTCATTTTTACAGGAAAATCCATGATACAGAAGACAGGTTTTGATAATAAACGATATATAAAAGAGCAAACCGCCGCCATTCTGGATCGCGCCCGGCGGTTCAACAACAAACTATATCTGGAATTCGGAGGAAAGCTCCTCTACGACTACCATGCCGCCCGCGTTCTTCCCGGTTACGATCCCAACGTTAAAATGAGACTGATCAAAGAGTTAAAGGATCAGGCCAATATCCTCCTCTGTATCTATGCCGGCGATATTGAACGGAAAAAGATAAGGGCCGATTTCGGCATCACCTACGATTCGGACGCCATGAAGCTCATTGACGAATTGCGGGACTGGGGAATTGATATTCTCGGCGTCGTCATCACCCGCTTTGACCACCAACCGGCGGCAACGCTGTTCAAAAAAAAGCTGGAACGGCGCAGCGTCAATGTTTTCACCCATCGTTACACCGCCGGCTATCCCACCGATGTTGACCGCATCGTCAGCCAGGAAGGATACGGGGCCAATTGCTACATCGAAACGACAAAACCTTTGGTTATCGTTACGGGACCGGGACCGGGAAGCGGCAAGATGGCCACATGCCTTTCCCAGCTTTACCACGACCATGAACGGGGCATTCAGTCGGGATTCGCAAAATTTGAAACGTTTCCCATCTGGAACCTTCCCCTGCAGCATCCAGTCAATGTGGCCTACGAAGCGGCAACAGCCGACATCATGGATAAGAATCAGATTGACCCTTTCCATCTGGAGGCTTATGGAAAAACAGCGGTAAACTACAATCGTGATGTGGAAATATTTCCTGTGGTGCGCAGAATTCTGAAAAAATCACAGGAATCCCCTCCTTTTACCGTTCTCCCACCGATATGGGGGTCAACTGCGCGGGGTTTGCCATTATAGATGATGAGGTCGCGCAGGAAGCGTCAAAACAGGAGCTTATCCGCCGTTACTTCCGCTATCGCTGCGAATATGTCATGGGATTCACAGACAGCGAAACGGTGCAAAAGACAGAACTGTTTCTCAAAGATTTCGCCTTGAATCCGACGGACAGGCTCGTGGTAAACCCCGCTCACACCGCAGCCAAAGACGCCCAGAAACGGGACAAGGGCAACAAGGGTATTTTCTGCGGCGCTGCCATTGAATTGCAGGACGGAACGATTATCACGGGGAACAATTCCGCGCTGCTGCACGCCGCCTCCAGCATGATCATTCACGCCATCAAATATCTCGCCGATATTCCCGAAAAAATTAAACTTCTCCCTCCTCACATTACCAACGCCGTCGGCAACCTGAAGACAAACATCCTTCACGACAAAACTGTAAGCCTTGATCTGGATGAAACCCTGATTGCCCTAAGCGTCAGCGCCATCAACAATCCGGCGGCCCAGCTGGCCATTGAAAAACTAACCGACCTGAAAGACTGCGAAGTGCATATGACGCATATCCCTACCGCCGGTGATGAGGCGGGTTTGCGGCGTCTCGGAGTTAATCTGACGACGGAACCCTATTTCTCCACGAAAGATCTCTACATGCCCTGAAAAACAAATGCCGTGAACCATCATCGCCTCCCCCGTGACAGATCGAAAAAAATGTAAGATACTGCGAATATTCTCTTTTTGCACCAGAACTTCCCCGGTCAGTTTCTGCATCTGTCCGTGCATCTTGCCCGTAATTTGGGATGGCGCGTGGTTGGCATGGGCGATGCCGCTAATATTGCCTCACGGAAAACCCTCTCCCATATCACCACTGTCGGCTATCCCCACAAAAAAATACCGGCGACGGGCCATATTTACCTGCGGGACATGGAAGATCAGCTCCGGCAGGGGCAATCGGCTCTAAGGGCGCTCCTGCGGCTGCGGGAAAGGGGATTTACGCCTCATATTATCTGTTCGCATCCCGGATGGGGAGAATCGCTATTCCTGCGCGAAGCCTTTCCTCGCAGTAAAATCGTGACTTATTGTGAATTTTTTTATGGCGCGGAAAACAGAGACTTTGGTTTTGATCCGGAATTTTCCCATCCTTCCCTTGATGATCTATGCCGCTTGCGGCTTCGCAATGCGGTTCATCTCCTTGCCATGGAGACAAGCGATCATCTCTGGGCTTCCAGCCAATGGCAGAGCAGCCTTCTCCCTCATTTTCAGCGGCCCGCCTGTTCTGTTATTCATGAAGGAATTGACACGAGTGTTGCCTGCCCCGATCCGAACGCTCAATTTCGCCATCAATATCTGCATCTGACGGCGCAAGATTCTGTCCTCACATACGTCGCCAGAAATTTGGAACCTTACAGGGGTTTCCATACCTTTATGCGCTCTTTGCCGGAAATCATGGAAGAAAACCCGCAAACGCAAGTAGTCGTCGTGGGAGGAGACGATGTCAGCTACGGTACACGCCCTGCCGGCAGTGAAAACTGGCGAACGAAGATGCTGGCAGAGGCAGGAACAAACCTTCCCTTATCGCGCATCCACTTTGTGGGAAAGCTGCCCTATCAAGATTATCTCTCTTTACTGCAAATCTCTTCCGCCCATGTTTACCTGACCTATCCTTTTGTCCTCTCCTGGTCATGCCTGGAGGCAATGTCTGCGGGCTGCATTGTCATCGCCTCCCAAACGCCGCCCGTGGAAGAGGTCATTCGTCACGGCATAAATGGTTTGCTCGTTGATTTTTTTGATTATTCAGCTTTGGCGCGGCAGGTTTCTGCTGCTTTGCAACACCCGGATGAATTCCTTGCCATGCGTAAAGAGGCGCGGAAAACCATTGAGAACGACTATGATCTGCATCGTATTTGTCTTCCCCGGCAAGTCGCCATGCTCCGGTCTTTGATGGAATGAATATACTGACAAAGATGATAAAAAATGCTCAACGCACCTTCAATCCCTCATCCAGATATTTGATAACAGGGAAGAGGAAAAACTCCAAAACACGTCTTTTCCCCACGTTAATCTCTGCCGTTACCGTCATGCCGGGTCTGATATGATGAATTGTTCCGTTTTTCGCGCGCAGTTCCTCCGATAGCAGCGTAATATGCAGAGGATATCCTCCTTGCTGCTGCGCCATCTCTTCACTCTGGGAAGGTTGTTGATTCTTATCCTGTTCGTCAACGCTAAAGGGGGAAATCGTCATGATCTGCCCTTTGATGGTACCATATTTTTGAAAATCAAAGGTATCAACCTTAACCACACAATCCTGATTATCCCGAACGAAACCAATATCTTTATTCGAAATGATAACATTGGCAATAAGGGGCGTCTTTTCCGGAACGATTCCCGCCACCGGCTGGGCTGTCGTTACCACGCCGCCCAGCGTCTTGGACGGCAGCAGGTAAATGTAGCCATTCACCGGCGACGTGATCAATCGTTTTTCCTTGCGGAAGCGCAAACTGTTCACTTCAGCTTCCAGCACATTTTTACTCTGGAGACTGGCCGAATACTCGGAAAGCAACCGATCCTGAAAGCCGCTCTTAAAACTCACCATTTCATCCTTGATGCGCCCTATTCTGGCTGCCGCTTGCATGGCCTGACCATTTTTGACTTCCAGTTCCCGCTCTATATTCATACGTTCCCTGACCTTCTCACGATAACGATTCTCCGCCAGAGCCCCTGCCTCGAAAAGGGCATGGGCACGCCTTTCGTCTTCGCGAGTCATAGTCAGAATACCGCTGAGATGACCGATCTCATTCAGCAATGTTGCCCGTTCCGTCTCTGCCTCAACCAGTGATTTCTCTTTCTCTTTCAGGGATGAATCGTAAGCTTCACGCTGGGCCAGGTAATGAGCCGCCTGTACCTGGGCTGTTCCATCCTGATACTCTTTATCCGCCGGCTTGAAGGCGTTCCCTGATAAAACGGCGTTAATACGTTCCATGGTCAGCTTGGAAAAGTCCAGATTGCGGCTTTTCCCTTCAAGATCACCCGTATCTACGGAAGGGTCAATTTCCAGTAAAATATCGCCAGCCTTGACAAAATCACCCTCTTTAACGTTAATAGCCGTCACCACTCCCGTTTCAAGGGGTTGAAGCACTTTAACATCTCCCATGGGGATAATTTTTCCCCGGGCAGAAACCACAACATCCACTTTCACAAAATACAACCCGAGGAGTACAATGATTAAAAGGGCCATGGCCGTCCAGAGAAACCATTTCCCAATAGGGTTGGGAGGACGTTCTTCTATTTCGGCAAGAATGGGTCGAAAATCATGATGATCTTTATTCACAATCTGTTTTCCTCTTGCTGTTTAAACAGGTGGGCATAAAGACCGCCCTGCTGCATCAGCGTTTCATGATTTCCCATTTCGGCGATTTTACCCTTGTCAATCACCATAACCAGATCACAGGCCTTCATAACCGACATGCGATGAGCGATAAAGATCACCGTCCGTCCCTTTTTGATCATGTTGAGATTCTTATGAATGACCCGCTCGGACTCATAGTCCAAGGCGCTGGTGGCTTCGTCAAAGATCAAAATACGGGGATTGGTAATCAAGGCGCGGGCAATGGCAATCCTCTGTTTCTGGCCGCCGGAAAGAGACGAGCCTCGCTCTTCTACATAAGTATCGTATCCCAGGGGCATTTCCGCAATAAAATCATGGGCGCCGGCAACACGGGAGGCCTGGATAATCCGCTCCATACTCGCCTCGGGAGCTCCCATGGCAATATTATCGCGAATAGTCCCGCTGAACAGGAAACATTCCTGAGGTACGATACCCGTTTTATAGCGGAGGAAAAGCGGATCCAGATGGCGAATATCCATGCCGTCAATAAAAATCGTCCCCTCAATGGGCAGATAAAGGCGTTGGATAAGTTTGGCGATGGTACTCTTTCCGGAACCGCTGCGCCCGACAATACCGACCATGGTTCCCGCTTTAATCTCAAAATTGACGCCGTTCATGATCAGAGGCCCTTCTGCCGTATAACGAAAACTTACCTCTTTCGCCACAATATGACCCTGAAGATTTTCCAGAGACAGAGCGCCGCCCACCACCTCCGGAGGAGAATTAATAATATCCCCCAGGCGGATCAGGGAGAGCCTGGCCTGCTGAAAGTCCTGCCACATATGAACCAAACGCAGAATGGGACCGCTTAACTGAGAGGCAAACATATTGAAGGCGATCAATTGTCCCACGCTCATATTGCCCTCAAACACCTGACTGACGCCAAAATAAATCACCGCCAGTGTCATCATTTTCTGGAGGGTTTGCGAAAAAGTCACGGCAACATTTCCCAGATTGGACAAGCGGAAGGCAGAAAGAATATATTCACCAAGATTCTTCTCCCACTCCTTCACCATTTTCCCCTCGATGGCGAGGGATTTAACCGTCTGAATACCGGTTATGGACTCTACCAGAAACGATTGATTGGCCGCCCCTTTCTGGAATTTGTCGTTCAGGCGGACATTGATCAAAG
>JAITWQ010000155.1 GCA_031285215.1 Syntrophobacterales bacterium
AAACAAACTTGTTTTTACAGATGAGGGGTTAACATATCAGGAGCAAATGGAGAAAAACCTGATAAATCGTCCGAGCTGGGACGAATATTTCATGAATATCGTGACCATTGTCGCCGAACGTTCCTCTTGCCTCCGCCGCAAGGTCGGGGCAATCCTTGTCCGGGATAAAAGAATTCTCACCACGGGGTATAACGGCGCTCCTTCCGGCCTGAAACATTGTCTTGATACGGGATGCCTTCGGGAAAAAATGAATATTCCGTCGGGAGAACGCCATGAGCTTTGCCGCGGTCTCCACGCGGAGCAGAACGCGATTATACAGGCGGCCTGTCATGGCGTGAACATAAAAGGGGCGACCCTTTACTGCACCAATCAGCCGTGTATCATCTGCGCGAAAATGATCATCAATTCCGGTATTACCACTATCATGGTCAGGGACGGATATATGGACGCCATGGCCACGGCAATGCTGGACGAAGCGAAAATAGAGGTGGTGCGCCTGTGAAATGTCCTTTCTGCGCAAGCAGCGAAAACCGGGTTATTGACTCGCGGATCAGCAAGGATGGTCATGCAATCCGCCGCCGCCGGGAATGTACGGGCTGCGGCAGACGATTCACAACCTACGAATTTGTCGAAGAGGTACTGCCCACAGTTGTTAAAAAAGACGGCCGCCGGGAAACCTTTGACCGTACGAAAATACGGACGGGAATTAAAAAGGCCTGCGAAAAGCGTCCCGTCAAAACGGAAGACATTGAAAAAATTGTTGAGAATGTGGAGCGTTTCTGTCAAGAATATCAGGGAAATGAAATCCCGGCGACGGCTATTGGAGAAAATATTATGCGGGAACTTCAAGGGCTGGACGGGGTGGCTTATGTGCGTTTTGCCTCCGTTTACCGCCAGTTTCGGGATGTTAATGACTTTGTGCATGAATTGCAGCGCTTTCTGGAAACAAATGATGATAAGCATTAATCTTGAGTATATGCCGTGGATAAAGAAATTTCCCTTTCCGGAGCGATGAAAAAGACCATGTTTACGGGAATCATACAGGCTTTGGGTACAGTCAGGAGCATCACGCGAAAAGGCGCCGACGCCGTCATCGAAATAGAGGGAGATATTAACACGGATGAGGTGCGTCTGGGAGACAGCATCGCCGTTAACGGCTCCTGTCTGACAGTTATCGCCATCGCCAAGAACCGATTTTCGGCCAACATCTCCGCGGAAACCATGGCAAGAACAAATTTGAAGCTGATCCATGGGGGAGATAAGGTAAATCTGGAAAAGGCTCTCCGGATGACGGATTTTCTGGGAGGGCATCTTGTTTTAGGCCATGTTGACGAAACTGGTTTTATTCGGGAAAGGGCGGCAAAATCCTCCTCCATCGTCTTTGGCGTCGAGATCAGCCCGAAAATAGAACGCTATGTTGTCGAAAAAGGCTCCATTACCATTGACGGTATAAGCCTCACTGTAAACAAATTGGAGGAAAGACGCCTTTATGTTAATGTAATTCCCCATACGGCGGGGGCAACAACCCTTGGATTCAGGAAAATCGGTGATATGGTCAATATAGAAGCGGACATCATCGGTAAATATGTGGAACGTTTTGTCCGCCCCGCGCCAGAACAAGAAAAAGCGGAACGGTTTGATTGGTCATCCCTGGCATAACAATATTGCCGGGGAGAAAATTTAAAGATTAAACTTATTTTGAGGAGAATCATGGGTATCAGTTCAATCAAAGAGGCCATTGTTGATATCAAAAGTGGCAAGATGATCATTTTGGTGGATGATGAGGATCGAGAAAACGAAGGCGATCTTTGCATGGCCGCTCAATTTGTAACGCCGGAAGCAATTAATTTTATGGCCAAACACGGTCGGGGCCTGATTTGCCTTACTTTAACGGAAGAACACGCCGATTATCTGGGGTTGTTCCACATGGTGCGTGATAATCGTTCTCGTTTTGGAACGGCCTTCACCGTGTCAATTGAGGCGAAAAAAGGAGTCACAACGGGCATCTCCGCCGCTGATCGCGCTACCACCATTCTTACCGCTATTGCGGACAACGTACAGCCCGGAGACCTTGTCAGTCCGGGGCATATTTTCCCCATCCGCGCTAAATCAGGAGGAGTTCTTGTCCGAACAGGCCAAACGGAAGGCTCCGTTGATCTGGCCCGTCTCGCCGGCGTGAAACCTGCCGGAGTTATCTGCGAGATTATGAAAGACGACGGCACCATGGCCCGTATGCCGGATCTGGAAATCTTTGCCAAAGAACATGATCTGAAAATCGTCACCATCGCCGATTTGATTGAATACCGTATGCGCAATGAATCTCTGATCCGCCGCGCGGCGGCGGCCAACATCCCCACTCGCTACGGCGGCACCTTCAAAATGGTCGTTTACGAAAATGATGTTGACGAGATGAAACACATTGCCCTGGTCAAAGGAAATATTGAAGAGAATGATGAAGTGCTGGTAAGGGTTCATTCGGAATGTGTCACGGGCGATATCTTCGGTTCGGAGCGGTGTGATTGCGGCGATCAGCTTAAAAGGGCGATGGCCATGATTGACGAAGCGGGAAAAG
>JAITWQ010000166.1 GCA_031285215.1 Syntrophobacterales bacterium
GCGGCCACAACAATAAGAGCGATAAACGCGCCAAGCATGGAAAAGTTTTGAAAAAGCACGGAATCCCTTATTCCTGCAACAAAGCAAAGCCTGGAAACAAAGCCAACAGCGCCCATCACAAGCCCCGCGGTCAGGGCCGCCCAAACCGGCGCGTGCATACTGCCAGGACCAGCCGATGAAAAATTTAATATGGAAGGAAAAACAACCAAAACTACAAGTAAAATTAAGGCGGCAAGGGGCAGCAGAAAACCATCTGTTTGGGAAACGCCGTAGGTGCGCTTCAGGGTGTATCCCTGATTGAGAAAAAAAACGCCGCCGAAAATGCCCACGGCGAAACCGGCCAGTCCAACTACGGCGTTCAAATCTCCCCCCGCGATTCTCAGAGCCATCCTTAAAGGACAGCCAAGAAAAATTAATGCGCCGATCATCATGGCAAATCCCAAGACAAACCTTGTTACAGGAGCAGAGCCGCCCTTTGGTGAAAATTCCTTTTTCACGAGCGAAAAAACAAACGCGCCCAATATGATGCCGATTATCTCCGGTCTTACGTATTGCACCGGGGCCGCGCTGTGCAGTCCTACCGCTCCGGCGGTATCCCGCAGAAAACAGGCGACACAGAAACCCATATTGGCAGGGTTGCCGAGGAGAACAAGGGCGATTGATATTACCGCCGCAAGCCCGCCCGCCAATGGCATTATTAATCTTGCCGTCATTTTCATACCTCCTGAACAATTTCCAAAAAGTGTAACACACAAAACTGAGAGGTTGAAATATTTTTTATTAATAAATATAATGATACTTATTAAAATATTTGATAAAGAGGCGGCGATGAAAAAAGTATATGCGGATAACGGCGCGACGTCCTTCCCCAAGGCTCCGGGAGTGTCCGACGCCATCAAAGATTTTCTGGATAACACCGGCTGTAATGTGAACCGCGGCGGCTACGCCGATTCATATAACACCGCCATGGAAATACTGGATGCAAGACAAATGCTTGCCCGCATGTTTCACGTACCAAATCCCCAGGAAGTAATCTTCACGCCAAGCGTAACCTATTCCCTGAACATGCTGCTGCAAGGGTTTTTGAAGAGAGGAGACCATATAATAACCACTTCCATGGAACACAACGCCGTCATGCGGCCGTTGCATTCCCTCTCCCAAAAGGGCATCTCCTATGACGCCGTTCCCTGCGGCAAAAACGGGTTATTAACCGCGACCGGCATCATTCCGTTCATCAAAAAAGAAACAAAAGCCGTCGTCATGCTGCACGCCTCCAACGTATGCGGCACGGTTATGCCCATAGAGGCTGTGTCCGCGATCTGCAAAGAGAATAAGTTAAGGCTGATTGTTGACGCGGCGCAAACAGCGGGAATTCTGGACATAGACGCCGGTAAAACAGACGCTTTGGCCTTTACCGGACATAAAGGTCTTTTAGGGCCTCAGGGTATTGGCGGCTTTATCATAAAAAAAGAGTTTGCCCGCGAAATCACGCCCCTCATAACAGGCGGAACAGGAAGCCTTTCCCATGAAATAGAACACCCGGATTTTCTGCCGGATAAATTTGAGGCGGGAACCATGAACATCCCCGCAATTCTGGGACTTAAAAAAGCCGTCGCATACATTAACGCAACGGGAATGAAATCAATATCCGACAAAGAAATGCTCCTTACCGCCGCGTTTATAGACAAAGTCAGCGGCATTAAGGGCGTTGACATAATCGGCGGCGAGGATACGGAAAACAGGGTTGCCGTGGTTTCTCTTGATTTCACGGACAACGACAACGCAGCCATTGCCGCCGCCCTTGACAGTAATTACGGCATCATGACGAGGTGCGGTTTGCACTGCGCCCCCATTGCCCATCAGACGCTTAATACTTACCCCCATGGCACGGTGCGGTTTTCTTTCGGTCATTTTAATTCTCTGGATGACGTGGAATACATCGGGCAATCAATAAAAGAGATTTTAAGAAGAGGCGTAAGCTATGGATTTCAGGCAAATTGAAGCGTATATAAAGGTCGTGGAATTAGCCAGTTTTTCCAAGGCGGCGGATGAACTGCACATTTCCCAGCCGTCAATCAGCACGTATATCACTTCCCTCGAAAAAGAGCTTAATATTATTCTCATAAACCGTTCGACCAAAGTATTGTCCACGACCCTGGCAGGTGAACGTTTTCTGGAAAAGGCAAAGGAGATGATGGCCCTCAAGGGTGAAACAATTGAAACGCTGAAAAATCTTTCCGGGGATATCAGCGGCGATATTCGTATATTGGCGTCATCCGTACCGGCACTGTACATACTGCCCCATATTCTCGCGGAGTTTCACAAGCTGTATCCCCAAATATCTTTCACCATGAATCAGGCCGACACCTCCGACGTTGTGCTGGGAATCGCCGCGCACAGGGCTGACATCGGCTTTGCGGGAAGCATATTGGGCGATAAAAAATGTGATTTTTATGAATTTGCGGACGAAAAATTAGTATTTATCGCCCCTAATGACGGGGCTTATTCCGGCAAGAAGAAATACACCTTGGAAGAGCTGCTGTATGCAAACAGTTTTATCGCACGGGAATATGGTTCCGGAACGCGGATACAATACGAAAAATATTTTATGGAAAACGGTATTACCCTCGACAAAATAAAAACCTGCGGCGTCATGGACAGCACTCACAGCATTATAACCGCCGTAATGAACGGACTGGGAATATCCATGGTTTCGGAACTAGCTGTCCGCCACATATTTAAACAACAGCTCCTGATTCCCATCAGGCTGAAAAGCAAGCCGCCGGTGCGAAAAATTTACACGGTCCTGAATAAAAATATTGTTCACTCCCATTTGATCGAATTGTTTATGGAATATGCAAACACAAGATGCCCCGCAGCAATGACCTGATTAATTTTGCCGTCAAAATCAAACTTTTAACAGCCGGAGCGGAAAGAGGCCGGACTTACTTTGACAAAAACCCCGGATAATCTTTGGACTATCCGGGGTTTTGCGCAGCCGTAACAGGGGTTATGGCGTTTCCTTTTCTTCTTTGGCGGGGCTGGGGCTAAAGATTCTTTTCTCTTCATCCTCTTTTGCTTTTTTTCCTTTTTCGATGTATTCTTTCCCCTTACTATAAGCGTCACTGCTGGATTCGGTGACCTTTACCGTCTTTTCTTTAACGCCTTTCCAGAGATTGCCGAGCCTTTTCCCCGCCGTAGCCGGATCTTGCATATAAAAATACCCGCACAGTCCGCACAAGAGGAGAACGATCACCAGAGCAAGCTTGAAGGATTTGCTGAAAAGAAAATAGGTGACCAGGCAAATTGAGAGAAACACAACGACAACGATGAACTGATTATTGATAACGTATTTTATAACTTCTTCCATATAAATTATTCCTCCTTAACTTTTTAAAAGCTGTTTTCTTTGATTGGGCGTTATTACCGCAAAGCTTTTGTGCTTATTGGCAGGTAATTTCTATAATTTTATCCCTATTTGGCAAAGGACGCAATAACGATTTACATATACGGCGTTTATTCCGGTTTTTCTGTCTGCCAAACCGCAGATGGAGAAATCCTTTCACCTTGACAGGAATCATGGGATTGCACTAGTGTTTTGCCGTTGGGATTGAGGCGCGTATGACTTTAGAAAGACATTATGACAGCGATATTGGCAGCACGAAAGACCACGCCTGCTCATGTTTGTCAAAGCGGCGGGTTGCGGTGGCGACGCTGGGATGCAAGGTCAATCAGTATGAGTCCTTTGCCCTGATGGGGGTATTCCGCGAAAAAGGATATCGTCTCGTTTCTTTTCAGGAAAAAGCGGATATCTATGTGATCAATACGTGTACCGTAACAGCCCGCAGCGATTATCAGTCCCGTCAGCTCATCCGCCGCGCCTGGCGGCTAAATCCTGCGGCAGCCATTGTTGTGACCGGCTGTTATGCCCAAGTGTCCCCGTCCGCACTCGAAGCGATGCCCGAAGTAACCATGATCGTTGGCAACAGCGGCAAGATGACCATTCCCGCCCGTATTGATGAGTACATACATGGAAACGGAAAGATACAGGTAAGCAGCCCCGATCAGAGCCATGGCTTTGCTTTTCATCCTGTTGATGATTTTCCCGGCCATACCCGCGCCTTTCTTAAAATTCAGGATGGATGCAACGCCCGGTGCACCTACTGTATTGTTCCCCAAGCCAGAGGAGGAAGCCGCAGTCTTTCTCCGGAACAGGTATTGCGGGAGATAAGACGCCTTGCCCGCAAAGGATACCGGGAG
>JAITWQ010000197.1 GCA_031285215.1 Syntrophobacterales bacterium
CTTTACGGGCCGCACGGACGTCTGGGGAACGGGGACGACGAACGGCGGCGACGGGCGCGGCAGATGGTTCGGCGAGAGCAACGCAGGCCCGGACCCCAGCAACCCCAACCGCGCAAATCTGGCCTTCTTCGTGCAGGAAGAGCGAGAAATAGACGTTCCCAACCCGGATTATATTGATGATACGACCAGAACTCTGACCTTCTCCGGCGGGAAAGAGCTGATCAGATCCATTGAGGAAAAAATATCCCCTGATTTCCGGAAGCCGTGAATGGAACGTCCCTATGGGAGATAGGGCGGATAAAGATATTAAACCAAAACATCCATTGCGTTTCATAAGGAGGGTTATGAGCAGAAGATTTTTCCCTTTATTCCTGGTTTTCAGCGTCATCTTCCTGTGGCCGGCTTCTTTTGCGGCGGCAAAGGAAATTTTTCTGGAACGGCTGGAACCGCTTGATGCCCGTGTTTACGAAATGATGAAAGACGCCGACTCCGGCGCCGACCGTGAAGGCCTTGTTGTTACGCCGTGGCAGCAAATGGGAGACAGGGACGCCGGTGAAAAACGCTATAAATCGGGGCTCAAATTTACCATTGTCAGTTCCTGGAGCGTTGCCCGTCTGGCCGTGGATTATAATCTGGAGGGCGGCGGTTATCAAACTTTTACGGGGAAAATCGTTCCCCATGAGAGCGCCAGAAATTCACGCACTACCTATACGGTGCGTATCGTTGGCGATGGCAAAGTCCTTTACATTTCCAATATGATAACGTCACGTACTCCGCCCCAGCCTTTTTCCCTTGATGTATCATCGGTCAAGAAGATGGTTATTGAGGCGCGGGGTAACGGCAACGATAATCGGTTTTATACAAATTCCTACTTCGGCATTGTTGACGCGGTGTTGACCAGAAATGACGACGATTGCGCCGGAGTTGATTCCTCGCTGGCGAAATAACCCCTTCGCGTCATCACAGGTCATACGGACGTATCAGCGCGGAAAAGATGCTGGCGGTAGAAGGCCAGTTCCGCAATGGAAGCGTGGACATCGTAGTAAGCGTCGTGTTTCGCGTCATTTACAGCAAAAGAGGCCGTGGGAAAATAGCGGCGGATATTATCGGGATCATCTTTATTAAAATCATGATCCGGGCAGCGGTTTTGCCATTCAAGTTTTAAGGTCGTTACGTCCAGATGGCGGAAATGAAGGCGTTTACTGAATTCCGGGAGATATTTTTGGGCGAGGCGCCAATCCAGATGAACGGAATTGCCGGCTAAAAGGGGGCGTTTATTCTCCTGTGCCGCAGGAGGACCAACCACCTGATCAACGTAATGGGCGAGGAGCCGGTCTGCTTCCGCAAGATTTGCGGCGAGGGGCGAGCGGCATAAGGCGACCAGTTCGGAAAGATTTTCTTCCACCCAAGGACTGACAACGGCATCATGGGGAAGGCGAATGGCCACGCGGACATCCTTTTCACTGGGAACGGCGCGCCGGAGGGAGCGGTCTGTGATCAGAGCGGCTGCCTGTAAAATGTGCGCTTCCTCAAGGTGCAGTGACGAATATTCCGTATCGAACCAGACAAGATATTGATCTCCCCTTACAGCGCTGTCCATGAATCGGCCTCCTTGAGAATTGATGATATTGTTGGTGTTTTGGCGTTAATATTTCAGGGAAATGTATCATATTTCACCATGCCGCGCCATGCTTCTTTATTGTTGTGATTGTGACCTCCATTTGTCGTCACTGTAAATGTAAGTTCCGGCCTTCCTTCCGTTTTTCCGGTAGAAATCGTCAACTTCATGATCAAAGACGGGGGTTTTTCCCTTTTCCAAGGTAACATTGGCGCCTATGATGACGCTGGTGAGCGGGTTGTTCCAAAAAGCTCCCCATCCGATAGAAGCCACACCATGAGAAATGGTGACTTCGGCAAGGTTATTGTCCCCAAAAGCCCATTCTCCAATAGAAGTCACATTGTTCGGAATGATTACACTGGTGAGATTATTTTGGGCAAACGCTGATTCTCCAATAGAAGTTACACCACGGGGAATAGTAACATTGGTGAGCTGATTATTTTGAAATGCCTGATTTCCAATAGAAACCACGTTGTTGGGAATAAATACACTGGTAAGTTGATTATCCTCAAATGCATGATCTCCAATAGAAGTTACGCTATTGGGAATTGTTACACTGGTGAGTTTGTTTTCCGCAAATGCTCCAGCTCCAATATCAGTAACGCTATCAGGGATGGCCACACTGGTAAGCCGATTACCACGAAATGCCCCATTTCCAATATAAGTTACGCTATGGGGAATGATGATGTTGGTGAGGAGATTATCCCTGAAAGCATCATCTTTAATATCAGTCACACTGCCTGGAATAGTCACTCCGGTGAGTTTCTTTTTATAAAAGGCTTCATCTCCAATCACGGTTACCGGCAGATTTTTTATCTGTGGGGGAATTTGCACTATCTTATTATCCCCATTGTATCTGATAATTTCCACTCCTTTACCGTCGTTAATGATTTCCACCGTAAAATCTTTTTCAGCATCGAATTGCCCCTGAGAACATGCGGAAACCACAAAAAACATCAGGAAAATAAGACCTGACAAAACAAATTTCGTTTTCATGTAAACTCCTTCACCGTTTTTGTTCGTCCTGTACGGTCATTCATTTTTTACAGCCCTGATAGACAACGACAATGCCCTTTGTCATGGACGTATGGGAAACATCGGAAAATCCGGCGTCTCTGATCATCTCCGCGAAAACCGGGGGCAGGGGGAAGCGGCGGATTGATTCAGGCAGATGGAGATAGGCTTCCCGGGAACCGGCAATGTGTTTTCCCAGCAAGGGCATAACCCGAAAGGAATAAAAGTCGTACAAAGCGCGAAACCATGACGAGGCGGGAAGGGAAAATTCCAGACACATGAATTTACCGCCGGGTTTCAGTACCCTGTATATTTCCCGAAGACAAGCCTCCCGGTTGGTTACGTTACGGATACCAAAACCGATCATGGCCGCGTCAAAGAGGTGTGAAGGGAAGGACAGGGATTCGGCGTTTCCCTGGACGCAGCATATATGATCTTCCAGACCCATCTTGCGTATCTTTTCCAGTCCTTTGAGCATCATGGCGCTGTTAATATCGTAAATAATAACTTGTCCCTGGTACTGCATGGCCCGCACGGCGCGGCGTGCCAGATCTCCCGTCCCGCCGCATACGTCAATCACGAGATCGTTTTCTTTCAGTCCCATCATTTTTACGGCGCGGCGTTTCCAGAGATGATGGATCCCCAGGCTGAGAAAGGTATTCATAAAGTCGTATTTATCGGCAATGGTGTGAAAATGTTTCCAGACGGCACGGGTTTTTTCTTCGCGGGCAATATGGGCGGCGTCATAAGGAGGTTTTTGCGGAGTATCATTCTGCGGTTCATGGCCACGGTATTCGTTTTTCTGTACAGGGTTCATAGGGCCTTATCTTTTGCGGGTTGTTTGGGTATCGTGTACTTTTCTAATAGCCGCTGGGCGGAAAGATTTTACATTCTTCCCGCCGGAGGGCGCATTTTTACCCTCCGTGAACCTGTTCTGATACCATTCCTTATCCGAAATTGGAATCGTCTATTTTCCTTTCCGGGAGTTTCCGCAAATCTTCAGAAAAGATTGACATACGGCGGCAATTGCGGATAAATAGCGCCCATGTAAAGAGACGGCAAAACATGGGTGTATAGATTCTTATGATGACCATTTTAAAACCCATTGCCTTTATCGGGCAGTGGACCAGTGACTG
>JAITWQ010000025.1 GCA_031285215.1 Syntrophobacterales bacterium
TTCTGCTCTGCTGTGCAATGCGCCCATTGGGAAAGCGGATTTCCCCTTCATAAACAGAAAAAATGCGGCACCGGTAAACTTGTTTTTCCTGGATATCATCATCTGAGGGGTGCATGTTGTGGAGATCCTTTCCGTTTCCGTAAAATCATCAGCTCTCCCGAATGGTTCCATCGGAGACGAGGGCAACCCTGCAAACTCCGCAAATGGGTTTTTCGTGGAGCCGGTGTTCCGGCATTCTGTTTTTTGCCCCGCAGCGAAGGCAATGGATGATTATATCGTCAAGATGGGTACGGCATTGCCCGCAGACGGGACGATCATGTAATCTCACGAAGGGGATACGATTTTTTGTCCCGCACCGCAGACAGCGAATGATTAAATTTTCTTCTTCCATAGCTTATGGCAGCCTTTAACTTTTGTATGAGCGATAGATTCTTCATAGCGATTTTTTTCAGAAAAGTAAAGGAAACGAGTGTTTTTTATACAATATTAAGCAGTTTGTTGAGAGAAGGAGTAATGGTGGGTTAGACTGGCAAAAATACCTTGACAAAAAAAAAATCCTCTTATAAAAACAGCACCATTCAGTGGACGAGGTGTGGGTCGGTAGCTCAGTCGGTAGAGCATCGGACTGAAAATCCGAGTGTCGACAGTTCGATTCTGTCCTGACCCACCATTTCTAAAAACCGGCTTTTGCAGTCGGTTTTTTCATTTCCATTCCGCAACATAGACAGGGAGGCGTTAAGATTCCGCTGACCAATCTTTGTTCAAGGGAATAATATCACCGGATGTTGTCCGCCCCAGTAAACTGATATTGATAAACGGGCTTAAATGTGAACTTGCTCTATTGACAGCCCGCCCAAAATACCCTAGCTTAATGCCCCGGTTTGATGAGAAAGGAGCACACGGATAGATGGCAACAAAAAAAGAGCGCAGGGAAGTCGAAACAAAAACCAAAAAATTGAAAAAAGGAAAGCGTATTGCCATTTTAGCTGTCATAGGCGGCGCATTTTTTGGTTTTCTTGTTTTTTTCTTCGTTTCTATTTTTAGCATCCTCTTCCCTCCCATTGATATCGAATCGGGAAAGCGGGCCAGCAAAGAAAAAATAGAAGTCGTTTTATTCTTTTCCGATGAGAATGAACTCTTTCTTGTTCCGGAAAAGCGGTATGTCTTCAAAGAAAAAAATATTCCTGCTCAGGCGAAAGAAATCGTGAGCGCCTTAATTAACGGGAGCAAGCTGGGAAATGTAAACACCTTTCCGGAAAAAGCCAGAGTAAAGGATGTAAAACTTGACGCTGATCAAACTGCCCATGTCAATTTTGATCATGATTTTCTGAAAAATCATACCGGCGGAACAACAGGTGAAATCGCAACCATTTATTCCCTGACCAACAGTCTGATACATAATCTTCCTTCCATTCAGCGCGTTAAAATAATGGTTGACGGGAAGGCCATCCCATCCATTAAAGGGCATGTCAGTACACAAGGCGCCTTCGCCATGGAAAAAGAGCGGATTATCGAAGGGGCAAGGAACCGTTAACACCGGCATTATGCCATGAAGGACTGAACAAAATGGCCCCGAAATCAAAATTGGCGAAAATTCGTAATATCGGTATCATTGCCCACATTGACGCGGGCAAGACAACATTCACCGAAAGAATCCTCTTTTATACGGGGCGCTCCCATAAAATGGGAGAGGTACACGACGGAGAGGCCACCATGGATTGGATGCCCCAGGAACAGGAGCGGGGCATCACCATTATGTCCGCCGTCACCAGTTGCAGCTGGAAAGGGCATGATATTCATGTCATTGATACTCCGGGTCACGTTGATTTCACCATGGAAGTGGAACGAAGCCTTCGCGTCCTGGATGGCGTCGTGGCCGTCTTTTGCGCCGTCGCGGGGGTGGAGCCTCAATCGGAAACGGTCTGGCATCAGGCGGATAAGTACAATGTCCCGAAAATAGCGTTTATCAATAAAATGGATCGCATTGGTGCTGATTTTTGGGGAGCAATCGCCATGATGGGCAAACGATTTAACTCCGTTCCCCTCGCCCTGCAAATTCCCATGGGGGCGGAAGAAAAATTTGCCGGAGTCATTGATCTTTTGCGCCGGAAAGCCATTCGCTGGAACGATCAGACATTGGGCGTTTCCTACGCAGAGGAAGACATTCCCGAAGATTTTAGAGATGAAGCGGAACATTACCGGGAGGCAATGATCGAAGCGCTTGCGGAAGTGGACGACGATATTGCCAATCAATATCTGGGCGGTGAGGAACCGGCGGAAAAGGACATTATTGAAGCCATCCGGAAGGCGACCCTTTCCCTTAAGACCGTACCTGTTTTCTGCGGCACGGCCCTGCGCAACAAAGGGGTGCAGCCGGTTTTAGACGCCGTAATCAACTATTTACCATCGCCGGAAGATATTCCCCACATTAAGGGGACAAACCCCCGCACAAACGAAGAAGAAATACGCGCCAGCAGCGAAAAGGATCCCTTAACGGCCTTAGCCTTTAAAGTCATGATGGATGAGGGCCGGAAAATCACTTTTTTGCGCATTTATTCGGGTAAGATTTATGTCAATAACGATATTTACAATGTCATCAAGCAGCGGAAGGAAAAACTTTCCCGCATCCTGAAAATGCACGCCAATAAGCGCGAACGCGTTGAGGAAGCAGGCGCGGGCGATATTGTCGCAGTGATGGGATTGAAAACCACCACCACGGGAGATACGCTCTGCGATGACGCTTACCCCATCATTCTGGAAAGAATTGATTTTTATGAACCCGTCATCAGCCAGGCGATAGAGGCCAAAACACCGGGTGATCAGGAAAAACTGACCGCCGCCCTGGAAAAACTTTTGGAAGAAGACCCGACATTACGGGTAAAATACGACGATGATACCGCCCAAACCATCATTTCCGGCATGGGGGAACTCCATCTGGAAATTCTTCTGGACAGGCTGACGCGGGAATTTAATACCTTTGTCAATGTGGGCAAGCCGCGCGTTGTCTATCGCGAAACGATCCAAAAGAAAACAGAAGCAGAAGGGCGATTCGAACGGGAACTGGGAGAAAAGAAACATTTTGGCCACATACGCCTTAATCTGATTCCGGCGGCGAGGGGAACGGGAATCGAAATCGTCTGGAAAACAGATTCGGCATCAATTCCCGCAGAATATCACGAAATGGTAGAAACCGGTATTCACGAGTCTGCTTCCAGCGGTGTTTTGGGCGGCTATCCCGTTGTTGATGTAAAGGTAGAGATCGTTGGCGGCTCAATCCGTGAAGGAGAATCAACGCCCATGGGATACAAGATCGCGGCGGCAACCGCCTTTAAAGACGGTTGTTCCCAGGGTGATCCCATTCTTCTGGAACCCATTATGACGGTGGATATTGTTACTCCCACCGATTTTATCGGCGATGTTATCGGCGATATCAATGGGAGGCACGGCGAAGTACAGGCCATTGCGCAAAAGGGGCATGTCAGCGAAGTTCATTGCCGCGTTCCCCTCAAATCGCTGTTTGGCTACTCCACAGACCTGCGGTCCGCAACTCAGGGACGCGCCTTTTATTCCATGCAGTTTCTGGGGTATGATAAAGGAATGTAGCTGCCGCGAAAAAATTGATTGACTTAAGGAAGATTCTGTATTTTCTTAGTGGTGTTCACTTATTTTTTGCATGGCTTTGCCGGAATACATTTTTGCAGCAAAAACGATGATGCAATTGTTACGTTTATATTCAGGTCATGGGGAGCAACACATGCCGGGCGATCCCTTACTCTCCTTTTCACTCGGCTATTTCCCATGGCCTACATAAAGTCATCTGACTGCGGCGAAGATGCCGGTGGATTTCCAGCGCGGTTTGGTATTTATTCGCAGCGGTTTTGCGGCCGGAAGTTTTTCGCGTAAAAAATATTGACAGGCTTTTCCTCCTGCAATATATGAGCGGATATTTTTTATTCAAGGAGACGGGGGAGCAAACAGGAGAGCGTCTCCTTGATTTCATTTTACCCTTTTCCGCTTTCTATCAGTGTATGATCCGCAATCTCATGAAAAGAAACTGCAAGTGATTTTTCCGTGGAGATGACGGGAAAAGGCAAAGTCTCTCAAGGTATTCAGAACGCCCGCTCTTTCTTTTTACAGACAGATGACCCCTTTTATCCCCTCAAGGCGGTTGTAACAGGCCACCACCTCGTCACTGGAACGCACATGCTTGCGGATGGTAACACTGACATATTTTCCTTCTTTTGAAGATCGCAGGGCAGGTTCTTCTTCGGGAAATAATAAGAGAATATCATGGAGTTTTTCCATGGGTGCGATAAATTTGAAGGGAAACAGACAGGGCCATGTGTGGTTCCTGTCCAATAATTCCCGGAAGGTATGATGTTGAGCTGTTATTTGCCCCATGGCCGGCGGTCGGCATTGTCTGTCGTGAAATAAGAGAACCCGTTTGATGAAATCATCCCGTAAGCGAAAATCCCGCAAAGGCAATTCTTCCTCCACAGGAACATCGGGAAATTGCCTTACAAACGCCTGGGCAAACAATCCGGTTCCATATCCTGCCTCTTCCCCCTGATGGTCAAACACACGGACAAGTTTCAAACCGCAGGAAGGAGACCCTCCTTTAAAGATAAAGCCGCTCAGCTTTTCTTCGCGCAGTTCCCTGACCTTTCTGTCTGCCCAATCAATCATCTGTCTTGTCAGATCGCAGCGTGTTTCCACCGTGATCATCTTCGGGTAACGGGGATTACCGAATAATCTGGCTTCTTCACGGGGAACACTCAATCCGCATTCCGTTTCGGGGCATACGCTGAAAAAATCAGCATGAGGTTCCAGGGCGGCAAGCAGTGGAGAATCCAGCTTATGCTTTCCGTTATAGCGAACAGGGAATCCCAATAAACACGCACTGATACCGATCTTTGCCTTTTTCATGTTCTGCTCATTAAGACAGGGGCTTTGTTATGCGGCCATCCAGAATAATATCATCACCGCTGCGGGAAACTTTCTTGAATCTCAGTCCCATCGCCCTTTCCATGCTGGTAATATGCAATTCCCCCACCGTATCCAGTCCCGCGCCGATAATTTTGGGCGCCACAATGGCAACCACTCGATCTGCACAGTCGGCGCGCAAAACCGAAGTAATAACGCCGCTTCCCCCTTCCACCAATACAGAAGAAATTTTCCGCTGCCCTAACCGCAGGAAAAGTTCTTGCAAGTCAAAAAGGTGGTCTTCCTCCTGATCCATTTGCAGAACATCCACGCCCAGACCGCGTATTTGGGAACATTTATCCGGGAAAGACCGGATACCGGTAACTATTAATGTGGCGGCTCTGTCCTGATTTTGAAAGATTTTGGCCGTCAACGGCGCTTCCAGCTTTGGGTCAAGGATGACGCGCAGAGGATTTCTGCCCTTTACATGGCGGGTGGTCAGTTCGGGATCATCGTGAAGAACTGTTCCCGCCCCTGCCAGGATGGCGTCGTGAAGGCTCCTTAATTTATGGGCAAAGCGGCGCGATCTTTCCCCGCTGATCCACTGGGAATGGCCCGTTGAAGTTGCGATTCGTCCGTCCAGCGTTTGGGCAAATTTAACGGTTATAAAGGGCATACCCGTGGTGACGTATTTAAGAAAAGATTCGTTAAGTGCCCGGCAGTCCCCTTCCATGACGCCAACGGTCACCTCAACGCCTGCCCTCCGCAGCGCCGCAATACTCTTGCCGGAGACCAGCGGGTTTGGATCTTCCATGCCAATAATCACATGGGAAAATTTTGCGGCTAAAACGCGCTCCAGACAGGGGGGTGTTTTTCCATGATGACTGCATGGCTCCAGGGTGACATAAAGTTTTGCTCCCGGAGGAACCTGCTTCAGCCCCGCCAGAGCATTGGCTTCCGCGTGAGCCTCCCCGTAACGGCGATGATAGCCCTCCGCGATAATCTTGCCATCCTTTTCAATAACAGCGCCCACCATTGGATTCGGGCTGACATAACCCGCCCCTTTGCGGGCCAGATAAAGGGCTCGTTTCATAAAATATTGGTCAGACAAAAGAATAACCTCATTGATAGTTGAATAGTTTCGCTAATTGCGGTATTTTATCACATCATTTCGCCTTATGCCATGGAGCAATCTGACTTTCGATACTCAAATGCGGTCCCTTGCGCACTGCGGCAAAAACGGGATTTATCAGGGAGGGGAAAATTTATGTTCAGGCAAAGAAAAGATTACCGGAAAGGCAAAAACCGCAGGGAATTACCCCTGATTGCAGGAATTGTATGGCTGGCCATGGCATTGTTTTTATCCGGTGTCATCCTGCCTACCGGTGTCTGGTCCCATCCTGCCAAAAAGATAATTCTAAACTATAACAAAAGTGCCGGTACTTTGAGTGTAACCATTCAACATCCGTCTTCCATACTTGATTGGCATTACATCAAAACCATATCCATTAGCAAAAATAAGGAAAATCCCATTGAGAACAATTATGAAAATCAGCCGGGAAATGAATTTACCTATACTTATACCGTTGCCGCCTCCTCCGGCGATACCTTAACCGTAACTGCGGCTTGCAGCCTCTATGAAACTACAACCGCACGCATCACCATTCCATGAAGACAAAAGCCTCCGCCCCCTCCACAAGAAGTAACAGTTATGTTTCTTCCGACTACACCTGAGGAACTTAAAATCCTTAACTGGAACAATCTGGATATCATTCTTGTAACAGGGGATGTTTACATAGACAGTCCCTTCATGGGAATTTCGGTCATTGGCCGTATTCTCCTTAACGCCGGTTTTCGCGTGGGAATTATCGCCCAACCCAATATTCACACTGCCGCTGATATTACCCGCCTGGGCATACCCCGTTTATTCTGGGGCGTCACAGGCGGCTGCATTGACTCCATGGCGGCCAATTACACGGCGGCAAAAAAGAAAAAACATCATGATGATATGACGCCTGGCGGAAAGAATACCAAACGCCCCGACAGAGCCTTGTCCGTTTACACACGTTTAATCCGCTCTCTGCCGGAAAATGAAGTTCCCATTGTTTTGGGAGGATTGGAGGCCAGTCTGCGCCGTATCGCCCACTATGACTACTGGAATGATCAACTGCACCGCTCCATCCTTTGCGATGCCCCGGCTGATTATCTTCTCTACGGTATGGCAGATAAGACGGTCCTGGAACTGGCTAATTGCCTGGAGCAAAAGCAGGATCCACGGGCAATCAGGGGACTGGCCTACCTGTCGGATACGCCAGGGAAAGATTTTGAGGAAATACCATCCTTTGAAAGCGCTGCCGCCGGTAAGGATTCCTTTCGGCGTATGTTTCACCTGTTTTACGAAAACAATAATTCTTTATCTGGAAAAGGCATCTGCCAGAAACAGGATCATCGCTATCTGATTCAAAATCCGCCCCCTTTGCCCCTGTTCCCAAAGGAACTGGACGATATTCACAATTTGCCCTTCATGTATGATGTGCATCCTTTCTACAAGAAACAAGGTTCTGTAAAAGCGCTGGCAACCATCCAATTTTCCATCGCAACGCATCGTGGGTGCTACGGCGAGTGCAGTTTCTGTTCCATCGCTGTTCACCAGGGGCGAATCTTGCAGGAACGCAGTGAAACGTCTGTCATGGCCGAGGCCGCCCGTCTCACCAAACACCCTGATTTTAAAGGTTATCTCCATGATATTGGCGGGCCAACGGCAAATATGTACGGCACCGGCTGTAAAAGAAATCGCCGTCATTGTTTCCAGCGGCGCTGCCTCCATCCGCAGATATGCCCTCAATTGTCCGCCGACCATGGCCGGCAAAGAAACCTGCTGGCGCGGATCAGAAAAATCAAAGGGGTGAAGAAGGCCTTTGTCGCCTCGGGAATTCGCTATGATCTTATTCTGCACGACAAAAAAAACGGCGTTCATTATCTTCATGATATTCTGCGGCACCATACCTCCGGCCAGTTGAAGGTGGCGCCGGAACATATTGCCGATACCGTTCTCCAACTGATGAAAAAACCCGCGGCAGAAAAACTTCTCCTGTTTAAAGAGCTGTTTGACCGCCTCAACCAATCCCTGCGCAAAAAACAATTCCTGACCTATTATTTTATTGCCGCTCATCCGGGCTGCCGCAACGAGGAGATGCTCTTGTTGAACAGGTTCGTTGCCAGGCACCTCAAAACCCATCCCGAACAGGTGCAGATTTTTACGCCGCTGCCCTCAACCTATTCCAGCGTCATGTATTATACGGGGCAAGATCCCTTTACCGGCAAGCCCGTTTTTGTGGAAAAGGATCTGAGAAGAAAGGAAAAACAAAAAGATTTGCTGATGACAGGCCGCAAAAAACTTTAATCAGGGCGCGTCCTTAAAGTGCTTGCTACGCAACGAACACCAAAGCCGCCACTGATTGCGGCAAATAGGCGGCGATTTGATTATCGCGGAGATTTCAGAGGGTTATTTCCATTCCCTGATACATGGCAAAACATTCAAGGGAGGCATTCCGGCTTTTGATTATCTCGCGGCATTCAAGAACCATACGGTCAATGTCATCGTCTGAACGTTCCTGATGATGATGGAAAAGCCACAACCGGCGAACGCCGGCATCCAGAGCCAGCTGCAGGGCGTCCTTGTAGGTGGAATGCCCCCAACCCTTTGTTTTTTGATAATCATCCTCCGTATATTCCGCGTCATGAACAAGAAGATCGGCGTTCCGTGAAAACTCACGATAATCTTCGTAACGCCATCCGTTTTCATGGCGATAACCAAGTTCATTATCCGTCAGAAAAACAAACTTTTTCCCGTTTTCCGTTATTTTGTATCCGTTCCCGCGATTAGGGTGACTCAGGGCAATCGGTTCCACAATAAACGAATAGACAGAAAAACTTTCTTCTTCCCATTCCCGATAGTGAATCTGTGCCCGGATGTCCTCAATATGAACAGGAAAAAAGGGAGGAGCCATAATTCCGTTGATAATCTCCATGATTGTCCTGCGGACAGCAAGACTGCCATGGTTCTCCAAATGATAAGACTCATGGTAAAGGGGCTTGAAAAATGGGAATCCGAGAATATGATCCCAGTGGAAATGGGTCATGAGGAGGGCGGCAGAGTGTTTCTCTTCCGTGATAAGCCGTTGGCCGAGATTGCGAATGCCGGATCCCGCATCAATGATGAGTACTTCATCATTTTCAGACCTGATTTCCATACAGGCGGTGTCTCCGCCATAGCGGATGAAATCTTTGCCGCTGACAGGAATGGAACCTCTTGCACCCCAACATCGTATAATCATGGATTGATCACTCCAAAATAAATTCGATAAAATATTACAATAATTATTCCCTCCAAGGATATATCGTCCAGTTTACGCTACAACGAAGAATCTTATTTTAGCAATTTTTGTCATACATTTCAAATTTTAATTTAAGAATTGCCAAAAATGCTGATTACTGCTACTGGTCTGTCTGCTTTTTATAAAGAGATACAGAATTTCAGGTGGGAAATTCAGGGATGGATTATCGAATTAGTCACGGTGGTTCCTTCGTTAAAGCAATAGCGGATGATCTGAGCAAGAAATTTTTTCTGGATCGGGTAGGAATTTGCCTGCTCCTTTTTCTCGCTTTTGCCAGTTGCTTTTCGCGCTATCTTCCCGGCTATGTATTTGCTGTTTTATTTGTTGTCTTTCTGATACGCCTTACCCCTTGGGCGCAGACAAAAGGAGGGGTTTACACTCTGCCCGGACTTTATCTGTGGTCTCAGCTGGTTTTCGCTCTGACATGGGCTGTCCTTGTCATCATTTCCCCCGCCTCTTTGGCGGGGGCGAGATTCCTGTTAGATGTTCTCTTGGCAATGACCATTTTTCCCATCGTCACTTTATGGGCTAGGGAAGAGCAATTCCGCCGTTTAATCCTTCCGCTCATGGTAGTGGTATTCATTACGGACGCCCTGATCGCCACTTATCAAGCCTGGCCGGATCTGAATTGTATCAGAGTCAAAGCCTTCTTAGGGGCCATGAGATATGGCGGTCTCCTGGGTCTTTTATCATTCTTTTGGGCGGCCCTGTCTTTCATGGCTTGGCAGGAGAAAAACCGCCTTTTAGCCGGTTTATATGGTTTGGCGTGTTTCGCGGGATTTTGGGGGCTGACTTTAAACTGTACGCGAATTTCCGTCTTGGAAGTCATGGCGGGGGCTGCTATCTTTTTTATCCTTAATATCCGCCGGATCAACTGGCGCTTCTTCCTGGTTATCCTTTTATTGTTTTCTCTGTTCGTCTTCTACAGCACCCAACGAACGGATATGGCGGCGCGATTGGCCTCCATCGGCAATACCCAAACTAATGTTTCCAATACCATACGTTTGACTATCTGGTCGTATGGCTGGGAAGTCTTTAAGGAACACCCCGTTTCAGGGATAGGTATGGGGAATTTGCCAAAACTTATATTTTCCAGTGACGGTACGACGTTCCTTGGCCCGATAGACAAAGTTGACGTCCAAAAAGATATGATAGAAGTTCCACACCTCCATAATGTTTTCATACACATAATTGCCCAGGGAGGCGTGATCGGTCTCATGTCCTATCTGGCGTTATATTTGCCTTTTATTGTTTTTGCCCTCCGGAGGCTGAACAGTTCTGATATACGCATACGCTCTTGGGCCGTTCTCATGCTGGTTTTGATTGGCGAATATTTTACCCACAGCATGACCGATCAGATTTTCGGTATGAAACCGCTGATGTTCACCTTCTGGATGATCATGGGGCTGGCATACCTGCAGATGCAGCCGAATAAGCGGCCTGATACTGCTTCCACGGAAACACAGACAGCAAAAACTCCTGCGGCAATGTAAAAAATATTTTTTGTTGCCGATCTCTACGTCTGCACATTAAGAATGAAATCGGCGGCTTTCTCGTGCAAACTGTATATATCAGCCTCTTCGGAAAAGGCAAGGGCATTGCGTGACCATTGCGCCCGTGCCTCAGGATCAGCCAGCATCATGGTAGAGGCGGTATCAAGCGCTTTCTGCGTAAATGGTGAGGCAATCAGGTATCCGGCCTTGGCATCATCAATATAATGCGCGTAACCGCAAACGTCCGTCACCAACACGGGCAGCCCGGCAACAAGGGCTTCGAGCAGCACGATTCCGGCAGCTTCGCTGTAGGCAGGATGGATGAGGAGGTCAGCGCCGAGGAGGAAGCGCGGAATATCATCGCGGCCACCGAGAAAGACAACGCGCCCGTCCAAACCGAGCGAACTGGTCTGACGCCGGAAAGAGCGCGGATTATCCTTGCCGATGACGAAGAGCCGCGAGCGTCTGCCCAATGCCTCTGGTAAGGCCGCCATTGCCTTCAGGCAACGGTCGAGTCCCTTGGTCTTAAAACCGGAGGAGCCGATGAACAACACCAACAGATCATCATCACCAAGACCGAATTCGCCGCGAAATGACGCACGGATGACAGAGGCATCGGCGGGTGCGCGGCGGTCAGGAGAAATACCTGGCGGCAGCAGGTGGAAGCGCTCCGGCGGCGTACCGTAATGACGCTCGAAAAACGGCTGCTGCACACGGGAAATCATCAGGATTTCTGTACGGCTTTCCGGTGTGAATACGGTGCGCTCCATGGCGGAAAAACGGCGGTAGCGCCCGCCCAGGCGGTAAAGGGGGCTGCGCAGGGTACGGGCTTTTTCCTCAAAACAGGGGTCGGCGGCGTAATACACGTCAAGGCCGGGCATTTTATTGAAGCCGATAACGCGGTCAACAGGCCGCCGGGCGAGATCATCCGCGACCCATGCGGCGAATCTACCGTAACGGGTATGGTTTCGCCAAGCCCGTACAGGCACAAGCAACACATCGAACCCCGGTGGTGTCTTACCTTGCCATTCGAGGGTATACACGCGGATACTATGGCCGCGTGCCTGACAGGCAAGGGCAATGCGCAGAAAATCCCGTTGCAGGCCGCCGTATGGGAAATAATTGAAAAGACAGAAGGCGAGTTGCATTGTCACACCCTCCGTAATATTTCCCGCGGAATCAAAACCGGGCGCGGGGGGAAGTGAGTTCGTGGCATAAACTCTTTCTTTTGCGGCTCAATAAGTATCGCATCTTGTTCACTTTCGGGTTTCACGGTTTTCAATCTGTGCATTATCAAGCCTTTGGTAAATGCTCATCCAGCCAGCGATAAAGTCCGCTTTCTTTTGGCCAGTTGGCAAGGAGCCTCTTGCGGTCTCGCCGCCAGGAACGCGCGGCGGCAAATAAGAAAGTGTGCTGGGTTGTGCCGTCGAGATCAATGACGGCAATGTTTTCCCTTGCCTCGTCCCAGAGCAGGTTAGTGGCCTTGCAGTCGCCATGTTTAATGTGCCTGTCGTGAAAAGTTTTCATGAGGCGCAGCAAGGCCGTGCCCTCAGCGGGAGGCGGTGCGGCGGCGTTGACATGAGGGGCAAGGCGTTCTATCAATGTCGGCCCCGGGCAGTAATCGGTAATGATCCAGGCGCGGCGGCGAACAGGGCCAAGGCGTTCTTCAATAATGGCGCGCGGCTGCGGTGTGTTGATGCCGAAGAAACGCAGACGGTGGCCTTCACGCCATGACCGCCACGCCCGGCTTGGGCGGAAGGCCCGTGAAAGCGCGTGCGGCACGTTTTTGATGTTGTAACGCTTGATGACGAGGAAATGCCCGGCAAAGTCAACGCGGACGATGGTATCTCCATCGTCATCTTTGAGCATGTCCCCCGCCGCCATTGCCGCGTCCGGTGCATCAAGGAGTGGCGCAAGCCAGTCTGCATCTTCCCGCGCGACGGAGATGAAACGCCGGAAACTGCGGCGAACGTCAAACAAGTAAGATGGGCGCAGGGTATTACGCAGATAGCCGCTTAGTTTTACGATTGCCATACTTGCCACGTTACGGCCAGGCCAGGGGCCAATGCAGAAAAGAACGAATTTGGGAACATACGCGCTTCAATAAATGTCATTCGTTAAAAATTGCGTTTCCTGAAGGGAAAACACCTGCCCTTGCAAACATTACCATACCGTACATCAACCGGGGATCTTCAGCCACATAGCACCATATCAGGGTAAAAGCAAGGTTTCTCCATATGGAAATGAAAGCGGAAAAGGAAAACGGCGCAGTATTTTTAAGAGATTTTGCCCAAAACCTGAACATCAGCTCAATTCCATGACAGAACATAATTATTGACATACGATTAATAATATAATGATAGAAAATAAAGGTTTTCGCATCTGGACTAAAAAAGAGGAAATTTGATCATGCCTCAGAAAAAAGCGATTTTTCATGTTGCCGGTTTGCATTGCGCTTCCTGTGTACGGCGATTGGAAGAAAAATTAGCCGGGGCCGCGGGTGTGAACAGCACCGCAGTCAGCCTCTTAGACGAGAAAGCGGCCATTGAGTTCGACCCCCAATGCACCGATGTGTCCATTCTCGCTCGCGTTGTGGAAGAAACGGGGTTTTCGGTAAGGCAAATCGAAACATCAGATCCGCAGTTGAAAAGGCAAATTATATCCGTGGGAGGAATTACCTGTGCCGGTTGTGTACGGAAAATAGAGGGAAACATCGGCAAAATTCCCGGGATAAACGATGTTCGCGTTAATCTGGCCTTAGAACAGGCAGAAATCGTCTATGATTCTCAAGTGTTAACATCTATGGACGCTGTTTGCAAAGCCATTGCGGACAGCGGCTGTGAATATCGCGGTACTGCGTCCTTCACCCGCGGCGGCGCCGACGCCGTAACCACGGCTCGTCAGGAAGAAATCCGCGATTTAAAAAGGCGCGTTTGGGCAGGCATTGTTTTAAGCGCCATGATTTTTATTGGCTCCATGCAAAATGCCATCCCCTGGCTCCATGATATTCCCCGCCCAATGATGTTCTACTTTCTCTTCGTCCTGACGACGCCTGTCGTTTTTTGGGTTGGCAAACATTTTCTGACCGGCACCTGTAAGTCAATCCGGCAAAAGGCAGCCGATATGAACACGCTGATTGTGGTGGGCGTGCTATCTTCCTATGGTTACTCCCTCGCGGCTACCTTTTTCCCGTCGTACTTTATTGCCAGAGGCCTCACACCCCATGTTTACTATGAAAGCGCCGCCATGATTGTCACGCTGGTACTGCTGGGACGCCTTCTGGAAGCGCGGGCCAGGGGCAAAACATCACAGGCAATTCATAAACTCATGAAGCTGCGCCCTGAGACCGCCCGTATCATGCGTGACGGAGTTGAAACGGAAATTTCCGTTGAGGATTTGCGTACGGGAGATCATCTTGTCATTCGCCCCGGAGAAAAGATACCCGCCGACGGCATTGTTATATCGGGGGAATCAACCGTTGACGAATCCATGCTGACAGGCGAGAGCGCACCCGCCGCGAAAAAGGAAGGCAGTAAAGTTTTTGCGGCAACGATCAATCTTTCCGGGAGTTTTCATTGCCGGGCAACGGAAACAGGAGACGATACCGTTCTGGGACATATCGTCCGCCTGGTGGAGGAGGCTCAGCTCTCCAAAGCGCCCATACAGCGCCTGGCGGATCGCATTGCGTCTGTTTTTGTGCCCGTTGTCTTCGTTATCGCTTTGGCAACTTTTCTGGC
>JAITWQ010000124.1 GCA_031285215.1 Syntrophobacterales bacterium
GTTGTAAATCATATCAATGCGGGATGAGCCGGCTATATTCGGCATGGCCCCGGAGGAGGGCGGCTGGTCGCCTGTCTTCTCTGCAAGGACTCCCCTGTCCAGGACAATTTCCGTAAGGGCCAGGCCCTGGCTGGAAAGTTTTCGCAGGACATATCCCGGCAGGGACTGAGCGGCGTCGCGGTAGATAAGAAGGCCATGCTCGCCGAAAGATTCCATATCTTCACCGGAATCCCTGTCCACTTGGTGGATTGTCCAGTCAGGAGTGATGTGAATGTTTGGCTTTTCTCCGATCACAAATTGACCGCCTTTTTCCATGCGGTAAATACCTGACTGATTTATAATCTTGTTGAGAATGGAAACAAGGGTGTCCTGTTCGTTGACGGAAATAAAACGGTAATTGGGCCAGTCAGAAATGATAACGCTGCGGACCTGATCGGGCAAGCGCGTTTTCAGGGCGATAAACACGGCGTTTCCGTTATCAAATTCGATCATGGGAATGGACGCGCAATCAATGGTAATCTGACTGTGATCGGAAATGGGAATAGAATATTGACCCTCCATGATCAAAGAACCGCCAAAGGTGTTGATAACCTGACCGGCAAGAACCAGATTGCGGGTTAGCATTTGGGAAACAAAGAGCGGTTGCTGCAAATCTCTTTCGTCCGGCGGCGCTGCTGCCGGGGAATCTTCTGTTTCACGAGGTTGAACCATTCCCTGTGAAAAGGGAAGGCGGATGATCTGACTGACGGCAATACGGTTAATATCTGTTAAAGAGGGGTTAATCTCCTTCACATTGCGCAGCGCCCTTGTCATGTTGCCGGGCGAGACGTTAAGCTGCCTCATCAGAATCTTTTCCAGGGAATCTCCCTTTTGTACCGTATAGAAGACCACCTTTCCTCCGAAGGCATCCCTCTCACCGGCTGTTTGAGACGGTTTACCGGGCAGATTGATGGTTTGTCCCGGATAAATTCTGGACATATTTGTTATATTCGGGTTGAGCCTGCGGACGGACTCCATAATTTCCGCCTGGCTTCGCCGGGACTGGGGGCCAAGATTATCGCGGATAATGGTGTGCAGCGTGTCTCCCCGGCGGACGATATAAGGTTTTTCCGCTTTGTCATAGGGGATGTTCGTCTGGAAGGAGATGGCGGCGCTGTCTTCCCTGTCGGCGAATACTGTTGATCCCCAGAAAATACAAAGGAGGGGCAAAATGATCAAATAAGGCACAAACATGCCAACGATGGAAAATGATAAATGTTTTCGATGTTCTTTCAAAACAGCTCCCTATCGTGAATTGAATTTTTTTAAATAATTATCGGAACCTCTGACAATGATCACTGCAATAAACATGCCCAAAACCGCAATTTAAAATGGCAGCAGGCATTTTTTAGAAATTACCCATTAAAAAGATGGTAAAGGTACCACAGTTCAACGGAGGATAAAAGTTTTTTGCGCCGTCAAAGATGATTTTAATGGGAGAATAAAAATGGTTGAAGCAAAGAGTAATATCCGTTATTTTCCTTGTTATATTATCTTTACAGGGAGGTGATGTCATGATTCCTGCCGATAAGGCGTTGATGGCGGAAATTCAGGCGCGGTTTGAAAAGAAAATCAGGGAAAGTGAAATGGAAAGTATTGCTTTTTGGAAAGAAGAAGTTGATCGAATCCTGGCGATGAAGCCGGAAGGCATCGGTTCTCTCCAGGTGCGTATCAAAAAATTGTCGGATATGATGAACAACAGGATTTCCGTACTCAAAAAAGGAATGTCATGAAAGAAGTTGCCAAATTTTTCTTCGAAATGAATATGTTGAAGAAAACCCCGCGCTCCGGCTTCCAATTTCTTGGTTCCGGTCACGAATCGGTTGCGGAGCATATTTCCCAAACCCTGTTCATCGGCTACGCCCTCTGTAAACTGGAAACGGGGGCGGACGAAAGCAAGGTCATGAAGATGTGTCTCTTTCATGACCTTCCCGAGGCAAGAACGGGCGACATGAACTATGTAAATAAGAAATATGTAGCCGTTGATGAAAAAAAGGCCATTGATGATTTGACGGCAGATCTCTTTTTTGGCGGCGAGATGCGCGATACCCTTGAAGAATTCAACGGCAGGAAAACGCTGGAATCGCGGCTGGCCCATGACGCCGATCAGTTAGCCCTTCTTTTGCAGCTCAAGGAAAGCGATGATCTGGGGAATAAGTACAGCCGGGATTGGATTGCCTTTGTATTGAAAAGATTATGTACGCAGGCGGGGAAGCAAATGGCCCAGTCCATCCTGGAGACGGATTCCACGGACTGGTGGTTTACCGATAAGGGAGACTGGTGGATTTCTGCCAGCAAAGGGTGACGGAAAGTACAAACCCCTTCCCTCTTTTTTGCGGCGGACAGACGGCAAAATTTTTTATCTGTGACGGGACCGCATTGACATTTTTCTTTTCATGGTTATTCATGATACGCTGACAGCAGAATCCGGACGGGAAAAGGAAATATCATGGCAGAAGATTATTATAAAATTCTTGGAGTGAACAAGGGCGCCTCTGCGGAAGAGATTAAAAAAGCCTATCGCAAACTTGCCCTCAAATATCACCCGGACAAAAATCCGGGCAATAAAGAAGCGGAAGAAAAATTTAAAAAACTGAGCGAAGCCTACGCTGTTTTGAGCGATGACCAGAAAAGGAAGGACTATGACCAATTCGGCTCGACCGATTCCTTCAAACAGCGATTCAGTCAGGAGGACATTTTCCGCGGTTTTGATGTCAATGAAATCTTCCGCGACATGGGTTTCAATTTTACGGGCAATACACGGCAAGGCGGTTTTTCCCGGACCGTATCCTTTGAGGACTTGTTTGGCAGCCAGGGTTATGGCCGCAGACCGCAAAAAGGAGAGGATCTTTCCTACAATATTTCCATTTCTCTGGAAGAATCTGTTTTTGGCGCGGAGAAAAAGGTGCTGATCAAGAAACAGGGACGCAGCGAAGAAATTCAATTTAAGATACCCAAAGGCATCAATTCCGGCAAAAGACTGCGATTGGCCGGAAAGGGCAGTGAAAGTTTAAGCGGCGGCCCCGCCGGTGATTTGTACTTGGACATCAGTTTGCTGCCACATCCGATTTTTGTCCGTGACGGCAATGATATTTACATAAGCCGCTCCATTACGTATTCTCAAGCCGCCCTCGGGACAACTCTGGAGGTTCCGGCTCTGGATGGCTCCACCAAACGCATCAAAGTTCCCCCCGGTACCCAAAGCAATACCAAGATTCGCATGAAAGGCCTTGGTGTTTCCGCGACGCGCCAGTCCGCGGCGGGTGATCAGTTCGTAAAAATCAATATTGATGTTCCCCGGCAGTTAGATGAGAAACAAACCAAGTTAATCAAAGAACTGGCGGAAGCGGGGCTGTAATCCAGCTTTGCTGTGATTTGCAACTTACACCTGTCCCACATTCGCCCCCGCTGACGCGGGCATGTTACCCGTGCCATTACCGCTCGCGCCGATTTGTATCGGTGCGGCGGCGTTACAGCACTGCCCGCGCCATTCGCATTGGCTTCCGCATCAAGTCCCACCGGGACGGCACTTTATTAACCGCAGGTTTTAACCTGCGGACGGGAATCAATACACACCAAGTCCCGCATGGGACGACACTTCTCTCGTGTCGATTTGTGCATTTTATTTTCGGATTGAAAGGCCGGAGAAATTTGCGGGCGACCGGAGACGGTCGCCCTGCTTGCAACTTGAAACTAACAACTGTCTGCTGTCTGCCATAGGCAGACAGCAGAC
>JAITWQ010000195.1 GCA_031285215.1 Syntrophobacterales bacterium
CAGGAAACCCTCCGCGCCCAGATTCCAGTCAAGAAGGTCGGTCAATTCGGTAAGAGAAAAATTATTCCAATCGGTGATCGCATTATAAATGGGATGGTCCAGGTTATAAGGAATGGTCGTTTTGGCCTCAATGGCAACGGCCTCATCCGCCTTCAAAACGGCTCCCTTTTTAACAACGGCGGTTGTTTTATTATCCATGAAGGCCAGAGCAACGGACAGGGCTACGGCGTTTTCTTTTTTTGTATCCTTTCCGTTACTTTTGTATTCGGAAACAAAGGCGGAAGAACCGAGGAGAACTTGATTGACCGTTTCCGCCGTCACACTGATGTTCTTAGCCGCAAGTTTGGCATTGCTGCCGACAACAAGGCCGGTTTCCACGTCATCGTGCATGAAAGCCAAGGCTCCGGAAATGCCCAGTTTCGCCCAGGGATTATTCGGCCCGGAAATATCTACGCCGAAAATCTTCTCCACGATAGAGCCGACACCGCCGCTGATCTTATCAAGGACACCTGTCATATCGTTTACGGATTTCGTAACATTAGCCCAGAACCCCGGCCCTATATTCGAGCTGGCCCCGACACTGTTGGCCTCGGTATTGGTTTGGGCGGACAGAGTCAGGTTACCCGCAGCCTCCAGCTCGCCGTCAACGTTAAGTTTTGTTTCGGCATTACCATAGAGGACGGCAACGGAAAGGCCGAGGGCGGACTCACCGCTGTTGCCGCCGGAAACGGATACCTCGTGATTACGTTCTGTCAGAGCCGTGATGGTAAGGTCTTTGCCGGAGGTAATTTCCGCCCCATGGGCCACATCCACAACATTGGTGGACTCGGCAATGCCAAAGGAAAAAGATATATCGCCGGGAACCGCGTTCACCAGATGCCACTCCGTGGAGGAGATGTCCATGACGGTGACGGCCTTAGATGTAATCGTTACATCTTTATCAATTCCCGAGGAAATCCTGGCGTTTTCTCCGATCTTAATGGAGGAATCGGCATCCACCCGCGCGCCGGAACCGGCTAAAATGACGCTGTTATTGGAAAACTCCGCGTGGGCCTCGGCAAGAGCGAGAATGCCAACCTCTCCCGTGGCAATGATCTGGCCGTCAATGGTAATGGACGCCTTAGCGCGATTATCCCGCCCCGTCGCGCCGAGACTGCTGACAGTACCAACGATCGTATCCAGAATGCTTTCCAGGCCTCCCACAACAGTGTCCAGAAAATCTTTTTCCTGCTCCTCGGTCAGGCTCCCGTCAGTGTTAACATCGGCTAACCGCGTCCCGCTTCCGGCGGTGGCCTTAATAACCACATCTTTTCCCGAAATCACCGAATCCTTATCCATGGAAAAGCTGACCTCGGCCCGCCCGCCAAAATCATATTGATTGCCCCAGTCGTTATCATTCAAAAGAATCGTAACGTCTCCGGCGCTATGGATTCCCGTGGCATGGGCTAAAATCTGGCTGTTGGTCAACTCAATCGTGGGGGCTTCCAATTTAATATTGCCGGAGTTATCTGTTGAGTTGCCTGCCTTATGCACGTCGCGATCAGTGGAGCCGCCTACATCGCGGGATGAAATAATAACATTATTCAGAATAATGGATTCCGTAGCGATAAGATTAATATCGGCCCCGTGAGAAAACAAGTCTTCCCCCAATGACGTTCCATCAATTATTCTCGGATCAATCAGAATGGTTCCGGCGCGGCCATTTTGCGCGGCGGCATGTAAACCGCCGCCATGGAGATAAACTGTTTCTCTGGCGCTGAATTCAATAAAGCCGGCGTCACCGCTTGTCCCGCCGGAAACATCCACCTTGCCGCCGGAGGCGAGGGTCGCGTCATTATCGGCAAAGATAATAATATTCCCGCCTGCGGAATTTTCTCCCGCTCCCCGTGCGGAAATAACCGCGCCGTCCGCCACCACAATATCATTTCCCGCAAGCACTTCAATATCGCCGGCGTTTGCCCCGGCTGTTCCGTCAACACTGAGGAGACCGGCAACGTTTACATTCTCTTGCGCCACAATACTGATTTTTCCGTCAGGGGTAATTTCCAGCTCGTTTCCCGACAGAATACCATCCACATTTACCATCTGGCCGAAATCAACACGCACCTGATTTCCCGCACGAATCGCCGCGCCGACATCAACGAAGACATTTCCCCCTTCCAGGCGAACGGCGTTTGCGGCGTTAATTTTTCCTTTCACACTGATCACGCCGGAATCGCTGAGGGGAACATTTCCTTCAAAGAGCATTTGTTCATGGAGAGAACTGATCTGCCCCGTTGGAGAGATGAAATCGTTCATATATTGAGCGGAAGGAGTCAGAGCGGTGAAGGAACCGACATTAACCACACCCGTCGGGCCAATGATTACGCCATGGGGGTTAAGGAAAAAGACATTGCCGCCGATTTGACCATTCTGATACGCGTTAAGAATACCGCTGATATTCGTCTGCTCTTTATGGACAAGATTGATAAGGCTGGCGGCCGCGTTAGGAACATGGAGATTGGTGGTTGTCCCGCCGGGAACATTGAAGCGGTCAAAGGAGTTGTAGGCGTTCCGTCCCCTGACTGTCTGCGTCGTCACATCGGTGACCGAACCGGTCACCGTCACGGTCGTCTGCGTGCGGCCATCGGGAACGATGTCGGCGGCATGGGACATCTGCGCCAGCGGCACCTGCAGAATAAACGAAAAAATAATCCACCAGGCAAAGAACCGGTAAAAGGTTCGTTTTATTCTTCCCCTGCGATCAGATGGATTGAAACAGCGCATTTTTTCCTCCTTAGTTTATGACAGACCACGTGACTCTTTTCTCTTTATCTTTTCCCCAAAATTGCCGTCTTTTATCTATTCAACTCTCTTAACAGTTTAACGGCGTCGCGCCGCTTGGCGAAGGGACTGGTGCTGGACACCGCCGCCTCTAAAAGTTTTTTCGCTTCATCTGTCTTTCCCGTCTGCCTGGCCAGGCTGGCAAAATAGTACGCCACGGCAGCGCTCACCTGCCCGCTCGCCGCTGATTGCCGCAGGGCCTGTGTCGCCTCTTCCGTCTGATTATCCTTTAACAATACCCAGCCCAGGGTTCCGGCGTATTCGCTGTTATCGGGGAATCTGGCAGTATTATTTTGGGCGTATTCCGCTGCCCGCCGGAGTTTATCTCTGTTGTTCTGCTCGCACAGCGCAAGGGCCAGGCCATTAACCGCCTGATGATCGTTGGGATCAGCTGTTACCATCTCCTGAAATAATCTTTCCGCACCGGCGTAATCGTTCAGATACAGGGCAATGGTCGCACGCAGACGCTTTACCGCTTCTGATTTGGGATCTTCTGCAAGAAGCTTCTGCAACAGTCGCTGCGCCTCTTCTACCTTATCGTCATGAAGGTTCATCTGGATGGACAGAAGGAGAACTTCTTTAGATTTGGGGTTTTTAGCAAGAGCATCGGCAAGGGATTTGCGGGCATTGTTACGATCGCCGCGCAGCAGATAAAGCTGCGACATGGCCGCATCAGCGGGGAGGCCTTTCTGCTCTGCATTCGCCTCAAGACGATCCGCCCGGACAAAAAGGGCTTTAGCCTCATTGTCTTTTTGCTGCTGAAAGAACGCCACCCCTTTTTGGCGGAGGAGAACGGGAGATTCGCCATCAAGCTGAATCTTTTTGTTAATCGCGTCTTCCATGGCCGTCCAGCGGTTCCTCGCCTCGGAAAGTATAACCATATTGCGGAGATAGGAACTCTCCATGATTTTTTTACGCTCCGGATTCACCGTGTAGCGGGTGAGTTTTTCCCTTGCCTTCTGGAGCAGCAGCTCCCCCGCCGTCAGGTGCCGCTGACGAATGGCAATTTCTCCGAGTAACAGGTACGCTTCCGGATCTTCCGGCGTTTCTTCCGTGGCCATCTCCAAGGTGGCGCGCACGGCATCGCCAAATTCCGCCTTGGCAAACCACTGAGCCATCACAATACGGGGCGGCGCCAGTTCTTTATGCTTCTGATACAGGTTTGCCAGAATTTGCAGGGATTCGCTGAATTTTGACGCGTTAAAGGCATTCACCGCCTCCGTGATGCCCGCAGTTATTTCAGGGTTGACGTTTGACGCGGGGTCCGTCTGCCCTGACGCCTTGGATGCGGGTAAGATCAGGACAAAAAACAAACCGGCAAATAATACCATTAACCAACATGATCTGTGCGTGTACTTTTTCATGGAAAACTCCCAGCAATAAAATATTTATGAATACTTCATATAAAAAGAACATCCGGCGGCATGGAAAATTTCGCTAAAACTGGAGGCGAATGGTAAAGAATGCCTTGCCGTGATTCAATTCTCTCTTAAAACTGTCCTGATGGCTGATTTCTCTGAAAATGGGCTGCCCGAAACCAACGGTCGCGGCCAGATGTTTCCCCATGATAAAGGTCACCCCCGCGCCAACAGACATAAGATAATCGGACGAATTCATTCCCGAAGGAGAATCACGGTAAAAAACCCCGCCGTGATCTAAAAAGCCAAAGATATCAAAACGTCCGTCAAAGGCCGTTTTCAGGAGGAGATAACGAATCTCGCCGCTTAAAACATACCCCGACTCCGCACTCATTAACGCCTCAGGCGTGCCGCGCACGGTCGCCATACCGCCAATCTGGAAGACCTGGCTTTGGGGAATATCTGACATGGCCAGCTGGCCGTTGAGACGCCCCACCCATGTCCATGCCGGACTCAGTTCCCAGACATGCGTCAGGCTTCCCCGCAGAAGGGTGAAATTTGCATAATCGTAACTTTCGTCACCAAAGGCGACACGGCTCGCCACGCCGGCATTTCCGGCAACAAGAGAAAGGGAACTGAAAAGGCTTGCCTTCTCATAGTAATGGATACCGTCTAATCCCAAAGTATATCCCATCAGTTTTTCCTTATAATTAGGGAAATCATCAAACCACGTTGTTGACTTGTATGATTCCACCGCGAGAACGGCATCAATTTTATTTTTCGGCGTGTTTAACAGATTCTGGCGCAAGCCCAGACGATAGCGCTCGGACAAACCCGTAATATTAAGAATAGAATAGGGACCGGAGACAGTTTTGGGTTCACCGCGGTTGAAGGACAGTTCAATGGACGTTCCCCACGGCGTTATGGGCATCTCCCCTGCGGCAAACCAGGAGGAATTACCCCTCGTCCGGTCAAAAGAAAGGAAAAGGGATTCATCAAGGCCAAGCAAACTCTGGAACTGCAAGAAGGTTCCGCCGCGATATTTTCCCGATGTTTCCCGCCCGGAATTATCCGCAAATACGCCAATCGTAACGGGCTGCGGCTCCACCACCGTCAGCTTCAGATTACTGGCTCCCTGCTCTTCCCCCGGTTCAAGCTCCGCCAGCAACTGACTGCGGAAAAGGCGGTCATAGCGCAGAACCTCTTCTTCCAGTTTTTTTACGCTTAGCGGATCACCGGGAGCGGTATAGATCTGCGTCCGGACAAAAAAGTCACGGAAGGGGCGCGGTGCGGGAACAAGAATATCTTCCGACTGCTCAATAATCGGATATTTCTGACGTTTCCCTTCTATCTTTATTGCGCCGATCTTCGCCTCAATAACCTGAATATGCAGTACGCCGTCCTTCACATCCTGAACGGGGATCACGGCGCGCCCTACTACCTGGCGGCTGTCGAAAAGACGGTCAATCTCATTGATCATTTCATAAATATCGCGTATACTGACACTTTCGCGGGAAATGTAACGATCCGCTATTTCCTGGAGTTCCTGGGAAGAAATAGACAAGGGAGGATTATCAAAAATAACCTGATTTAATTTAAATATTTTGGCCGACCTTTGCTCATCAGGGACAGTCGGATAAACGGCCTCAAGCTGAGGGCTGCTGATCTGAACGCCAGGCTGCAACTCCTGGCTTTGTTGAATCTGCCTTTCCACCCGGTAACGTTCCCACAGCTGCTGCTGGTGGACTGCCTCCCTGCCGGCCTCAAATTCAGGCTGGGCAAAAGCAACGCCACTGAGAAAAAAACAAAGAAATAGAGGGAAAAAGAGTGGCAGCAATCTGCACTTCTGTTTGGTCATTGTCTCACTCCTTTTCTAACCTGCGTCTTTGCGCCGGATACGGTAAAAAGAATGAGGAGAAGTGTTTGTCCGCAGACAACCAGAAAGATTAGTAAGTAAGTAAGTAAGTAAGTAAGTAAGTGCAAGGATTGTACCAGGAGATTTGGCAATCTTTGTACTTTCTGCCGGAATAAAAAATCACATCCTGCACGATAAAACTCCCTGCGTTAAATTTTAGGGTGGGAACATACTTTATCTTCTGCAAAAAAAGCAAGATTTTTTTACCAGGGGTAAATTTTTTTGCTGCTTTCAGAAACCATGTTCCCACAGTATTTCACGGCGTTACAAACATTATGGATTTTCGGCGGCAAATACGGCATAATTCGCCCCCGATATTTTTACGGGCTATTATTATAATGAGGAGGACCGTACGATAATTAACGTAAAATATAAAAATCGCATTTTTGAGGTGATTCAGCCTTCACAGGGACAAGATTTGATTGGCAAACTGTTTGACTGGTTTATTATCGTTCTGATTTTAAGCAATGTCCTGCTCATCATTGTAGAAACTTTTAACATTCCCCAAAGCACTCAGCGAATATTTTACTATGTTGAAGTCTTCACTGTTATGATCTTTACAATAGAGTACACTTTGAGAATCTGGACGGCTGATCTGCTTTTTCCCTCCCTTTCCCCGATAAAAGCACGCCTGAAGTATATTCGTTCTCCCATGGCCATTGTTGATCTTTTGGCATTTTTGCCCTTTTACCTTACCATTTTTGTTTCGCTGGACGGACGCGCCCTGAGACTGCTAAGGCTTCTGCGGCTTCTCCGCTTGCTCAAGCTCACCCGCTATACATCCGCCCTTACAACAGTAGGAGATGTCATAACACGGAAAGCGGCGCAGCTTCTTTCTTCCATGATTGTTGTTTTTGTCCTCATGGTGATTGCCTCTTTGTTCATGTACACTATTGAACATGATGTGCAGCCGGAAGTCTTCCAAAATGCCTTCTCCGGTTTTTGGTGGGCTGTCGCAACACTTACCACCGTCGGATACGGCGATATTTATCCCATAACCATCTTCGGAAGGATATTGGGCGCCCTGATTGCCCTTTTGGGCATTGGCCTTGTGGCTATCCCCACAGGTATAATCAGTGCGGGATTCATTGAAAACATTACAAAGGAAAAGGATGAGAAGAAACCTTTTTGCCCCCATTGCGGCAAAAGCATCGAATAGAGGGGCGTTTCCGGGAAAATCCCAAAAAAAGGCCATGCTTTTCAGCATGGCCCATAACTTCAGATATT
>JAITWQ010000206.1 GCA_031285215.1 Syntrophobacterales bacterium
TATCTATGGCCTCTTTTATGGAATCTAAAATTGTG
This sequence comes from Syntrophobacterales bacterium, assembly GCA_031285215.1. Classification (GTDB taxonomy): domain Bacteria; phylum Desulfobacterota; class Syntrophia; order Syntrophales; family JAAYKM01; genus JAAYKM01. The sequence continues at coordinate 36 of JAITWQ010000206.1, forward strand.
GATGGAAACAGGGGCTTGTAATAAAATTGAACAAGCGGCGTTATACGCCGGTGTTAAACGATTCATCTCCAAGCCCCTGTTTCCATCAGCGATTTTAGATTCCATAAACGAAGCCATCAACAAAACGGCGCGAAACATTGATTTCAGCCCGGAAGGCGCAAGTGAAGCGCCTGACTTTTCAAATATTACGCTGCTTGTCGCGGAGGATGTTGAAATAAACAGAGAGATTTTCATGGCCCTCCTTGAGGACACAGGAGCAAAGATAGATGTTGCGGAAAACGGCCTGATCGCCGTGCAGAAATTCGAGGAAAATCCCGGCAAATACGACATGATCATCATGGATATCCAGATGCCCGTCATGGACGGCTACGAAGCGACGAGGTCCATCCGCGCCCTTGATATGGAAAAAGCGAAGAAGATACCAATTATCGCCATGACGGCCAACGTGTTTAAAGAAGACATAGATAAGTGCCTGAAAAACGGCATGAACGATCACCTCGCTAAGCCCATTGACGTGGAGGCGGTTATCCAAAAAATATCATTATATTCCGGTTTGATGAAATAGAGCAGTTGCCAGCGCCTTGTTAAAGTGGTGTAACTAAAACTCCGCCGGCACTCGTACCCATGCTAAGGGCAGATACACAGGTCTGCCGCTGCGACCGCTATATTAAGCATTGCATGGCCGCCGTCTATTCTTTGCGGTTTTTGGGGAGGGATGATTTGGGAGAGGCCGTCAAATCCGCCGCCTGATTAACATATGGCCGTTCCTGAGAAAATTTCATCACGCCTTCTAAAATGACATTTAAACGCTTTACTTCCTCGCCAATGAGGTAAATCTCCCGCTGGACGGGATTTTCATCCCCCAGACGCGAAGAAATAATGGTCAGACAGCTCCTGATAATATCCAGGGGAGCCTTCACATCCTGTCCCACCTTTTGGGCAAATGTTTTGGCGACTGCCTGGCGGTCAAAAATAATTTTCTGCGTTTGGAGGCGAACGAGGTATTCCGTATGCAGGGCCATGGAAACCTGGTTCGTGAAGAGGGACAGGAGCTTCTCTTCCTGCTGGAGGAATTTTACCTCCTGAGCCGTAACGCCAATAACGACGGCGCCCATGTTTTCGCCCGACCGGATCAAAGGCAGGATAAACATTCCTTCGGTATTGAGAAAATGCAGAATCTGTTTATCCATGATCGTTAACTTCGCGGCGTCATCAGCCGCCAGTGATGACAGGAAGGCGTTGTCATAGAGGGACTGCGAAACAAGGCTGTCTCTGTTGTAACTTGAGATAACCAAACCCAGGGGAGAATCAATTAAGCCCTGCTCCGTGACAACTTTTGCTCTGAGAAGCTCATCACCCGGTTCGGCAAGGAAAAAGAGTACCTTATGGAGATCAAAAAGAATAGCCAGTCCTTCCTGGATCACTTTCAAGATAGAATCTTCGTCGGTGCAGCCGGACAGATTATTAATGACGCCCACAAGAAGGGAAATATAACGCACCTCATTGAACAGTTCCGGCGTTTTGACGGTAATCTGTTCTATTTCTTTCGCCGGATCAGGCTTTTGCTCAATGAAAATGCCCAAGAAAGAGGCAAGCTCCTGGACAATTTCCTCCGCCGCCAGCATCATTTCCACCGTTTCGGGGAAAGTGCAGGGGAAAAGGCTTTTGAGGACGCGGAACGTTTTGTCGTCCGACTTGGTTAAGCGGGACATATCGTTGGCCACATAAATGATACGGGCAAGGGGAAAAGATTCCTTGATCAAATCAACAGGCTCGTGATGGTACAGGACAGCGTCTATTTCCATGGGATTGAATTGCCATCGTCTGAGGAGCCACGCCCCGATTTCCGTATGGGGAGCGCCCATTTTGATTTCCCTTTCCCAAACGGATTCCCCTGATCTTTCTGCTTCAAGCAGTACGGCGTCGTATTCCTCCGGGAAATTCGTGGCCAGGACAAGACGGCCAATATCATGAATCATTCCCGTTAAAAACGCCTGTTCCGGGAGATTGTAAGATGCCTTTTCCGCAATCATTTTAGCAAGAACCGCAGAAGTAAGAGAATGACGCCAGAAACGCTGCAAGTCGAACTGGCGGGAAATAAGATCCTTTTTTCCAAAAACCTGATTAACCGCCGTGCTGATAGCCAGATTTTTGATCGTATCCCGTCCCATTCTGCTCAGGGCCTGGTCAATTTGCACGATTTTTTCCGACGATCTGAAAAAGGAGGAATTGGCGACGTTTAAAATTTTAGCCACCATGGACGCATCCGTGCGGATGATTTTCGCCATATCCTGAATACTGCCGTTTTCATCCTGGCACGCGGCAACCAGCTTGGCCAGAATCTGCGGAAGGGTGGGAAGATTCTTTGATGTCTCAATACGGGATATATACTGTTGCAGCCGATTATCCATTTTAAACTCGCTTCCATTTCCTGCTTTAAAGAGTGGGCGTGACAATTAAACGTTCTGCCATTATTTGTGTGCGATTAAAGCGGTAAATCAGCCTGTTGTCAATCAAAATGTCGGAAAACCAGCGATTAGTAAACAGCGCCCGGATAAATG
>JAITWQ010000213.1 GCA_031285215.1 Syntrophobacterales bacterium
GCCGGATAGGCGCAGAAAGTGCAAGGTAGCGGACAACCACGAATTACCTCGACCGAATTGATGGTGATGTACGCTTTTTTTTTCAGCAAGTCCCGGCGAGGGATCGGGCGTCCGGCAAGAGAAAGTTTTTCATGGGATTGTTGGTAAATATGTTGCAACTTGCCGTCCCTATGGTCCTTCAGCGCCTTGGGGAATGTGTGATCGGCAATGCCGGTAAATAAGCTGTTGCAATGTTTTTGTGCTTCGGCTGGGTCGAGAGTGGGTTGTACTCCGCCCAAAAAAACAGTGATTCCCCGCGAACGAAAATAATCGGCGTACTTATACGCCCTGGGACTTGTTCCAGTTATGGCCGTTATCAGAACAATATCTGCCTTCAAATCAAGGGGAATCGGTTCAACTGTTTCGTCATAAATCACCAATTCCGCCTCCAGTTCGGGAGGAACGAGGGCGGCCAGTGTTGTCATGGTAAGGGGGGCATAATGCAAACCGCGCCCGAAACTCCCATTGTGTCTGTGCATCGCCCCTGCCGGCGAACAAAAGGCTATTTTCATTGAAACTCCCATCCTTGTCTGTTTGATAAATATGCGTGCTTGATATCGCCCAAACGCATGCCAAATTTTACACAATTATCAATATATTGCTGGTCACCGTTTTGGATCTTTTTATATTCCACGCTTTGCAATTGACCAAGTTTGCGGCAGTAATCATAATGAAAATTCTCTCGCAGCCCATTGTCTATCGCGTTTATATCCACATCTGTTTCGCTGTACAACGTATATCGGTCGCCATTGGGCACAAGCAGCCGGAAACCGTTCCCCCCGATAACCATGCGGACATGGAATTCATTCAGCTTTTCGCCGAAGTAGTCTGATATATTCCCGCTTTTGCCGATGAAGTCAAAGCAGCTGTTACCATTATATCGTACAGTATCACCGATGTTGTAGCGGTAAAACCCGCCGGAGGTTGTAAGGACAATTTCGTATTCCTTGCCGCACTCCAATTGATCTTTGAGGCAGATGCTTCCATTTTTGCCAATAAACTCAAAGAAATGGGAATTTGTCAGGCGTTTACCAATCCCTTCGAGGGGAATGGTCATAATACCTTCGGTGGCAAGAAGACCTTTCGGCTGTATGTGGACACCGGGAAAGGTTTTGCGCAGTTTTTCCGCGTAAGGCGCGGAATTGCCATCGGCCCAGCAACTGATTACTTCTAAATGGGGGAATAGTTCTTTCCCTGTCATTTTTGCTTTTTCCAGCATAATCAAGAGAAAGGTTGGATTCCATATTGAGACAAGTCTTAGGTTCTTTGCGCGTTTGATATAACCAATGGTAGTATGCCAGAATTCTTCCATATCGGAAATGGCTTTCACGCTGCCCGGAACGCAGAACTTTTTGCTGATAAACCACCCTAACAATCCGCCGATGTATTCATCATCGTTATTAAAACCAATTATACCTTCATTTTGGGAAACTTGCGGGGTGATGGAAAAATATATCTGCCCGTATTTCAAACGCGGGAAATGTCTGTTCAAATTCCATAACCATATGCTGATGGCCGATGAAAACTCGCGCTTCAACCCTTTTGTATATGGAATCAGCTTTTGGGCCGTAACAGACCCGCTTGACGGTTCCAACAAGAGAACAGGTTCTGCCGTCAGTATATTTTGTTCACCGTTTTTAATTTTTTCTATATATGGAAGATAATCTTCATAGGTAGAGAGTGGTACCTTTCTTTGATAATCCCCTATGCTTTTTATCTCACCAAAACCATACCGTTCTCCGTAAGCTTCATGGAAAACTTATACACTTGGTCAAAGCTATGAATGGTATCATGGGAATAGCCAAAAATAAAGGTAGCGTAAATCATGATGCCGTGGGAATATATTTTTTGTATGGCTACGTCATAATCCGTATTCTGATTTTTCCCGATTTCGATAAGGTTATGGACATTCAGACTCTCAAACCCGATAAGCATTATAATGCAACCACTCCTTGCCATCAGTTCCAAAATCTCGCCGTCATTGGTCACATTGAGGCTGACTTGACAGCCCCATTTCTTTCTTAACGGTATAAGCTTAATTAAAAATTCCTTTAGCTTGGCTTTGTCATGGAACAGGTTATCATCGGCAATCAGCAGTATTTTTTCTTTCATGCTTTTCATTTCACTGATCACATCATCAATTTCACGTTCGGTCACGCAGGACTTATAAAAAGAATGGATAGAACAGAAATTGCATCTGTTTGCGCAGCCGCGTTTCCATTGTATTACGCCAACCTTAGCGTATTTTTTATCCTTGAAAACCGACGGGTCCATCATGGCAAAGGGTAGCATATACGTGTTTGTAGATATGTACCGGGGCTTCAAAGTGTCATTCCGCAAGTCCTCAATGACTTGTTTCCAGACAGGTTCGGCGTCGCCGACAACGACACTGTCGGAATGCATTCCCACTTCTTCAGGACAGGCGGTGGGATGAAACCCGCCCATAATGATTTTTATGTTTGGATTGTGCTTCTTATAGTGATCCGCAAGTGCATACGACCGTTTGGCTGAATATAAGTCAACGGTGAAGCAGACCGCGCCGCCATCAATAACGGACGGCAGTTTCTCTATACGTTCGTCATAGATCGCAACGTCAAAGTCTTTCGGCGTTAGACTGCACAGAATCACAAATACCAACGGCTTTAAGGCGTCCGAGGAGTGATTTCCGGCCATGCTCGGACGTATAAAGGTTATTTTCATCACACACCGGTGTCCCTGAACATAGTTCTCTCACAGAGCCAATATGCCATACCAAGCCCAAAAGGCAAGGTATATCTGCCTCTTCCTGATTGATCATTATATCTATGGCTTTTATTTCTGCGTATAGCCGGCACACATTTCGTGAATCAAAATATGTAAAGCATTTCCGCTGTGGATGCTTGGAAGAGAATTGGGGAAACAAAGAATATTTTGAAATTTCTTGACAAAACAAAGTGCCACGTATATACATAATGTATGACAATAAGAATACATTTTCTGACAAAATGCGGACGAAGTGACGAAAAAGGAGGCAGACCATGAACGTAACAGCGATTGCAAACAGCGTCATGGCGATGAGACAAGAACAGCTTCAGCAGAATATATCCATGACGGCTATGAAACAGGCGGCAAATCAGATGGAGCAGATGGCGGATATGTTGATGCAGAGTGCCAAAGAGGCGCAGGCAATAACCAAAAACAGCGGCGGTGGTTTTTCGGTTTACGCCTGACTGCTATAACGATCAATAATTTCAAAAGGGCCGGCTTTTACGCCGGCCTTTTTTATTTGGACAGGTTAAGATTTACCGTAATGCCACCTTGATGTTGCCGCCGGGCGATAATTCTGTTATGGTATGCCGTAAGTAAGTGTTCCTCAATATCTATGGGAAATCATTCATGAAGCATGTTGTCATGGGAACAGCAG
>JAITWQ010000009.1 GCA_031285215.1 Syntrophobacterales bacterium
AAGTGTTTTTCAAAAAAGGTGCCGGTAAAAAACCTCAGACTCAGGAGGCTGATCGTGAAGATGGAAGCGCACGCTGGCGCGAAGATAAGAAAACCGCCGCAGTAAAAATGAACAAAACCCAAATTACGACTCCCAAGGCAATCAAGCGCCGCCTTAAAATAGGAGAGACCATTGGTGTGGGAGAGATGGCAAAAAAAATGGGGGTGAAAGCGGGCGAAGTCATTAGCAAACTGATGGCGAACGGTATGATGGTGACCATTAACCAGTCCATTGATTTTGATGTGGCCACTTTGATTGCCTCCGAATTTGGTTATCAAATTGAGGCGGCCGACATGGAACTCGAAGAGGCCATGATGAAGCCCGCCATGGAAGCGAAGAATCTCCAGACGCGAGCGCCCATTGTTACTATTATGGGTCATGTTGATCACGGTAAAACGTCTCTGCTGGATGCTATTCGGAGTACAAATGTCATTGATGGCGAGGCGGGAGGAATTACGCAGGCCATCGGCGCATATCGCGTTCATATTAATGGCAGGGATATTGTATTTCTCGATACGCCGGGACACGAGGCTTTTACGGCCATGCGCGCTCGGGGGGCGAAAGTAACCGACGTTGTTGTCCTGGTCGTTGCCGCAGATGATGGGATTATGGATCAAACGGTTGAGGCCATCCATCATTCCCGCGTTGCCGAAGTTCCTATTTTAGTAGCCATCAATAAGATGGATAAACCATCTGCCGATCCTGGAAAAATCAAACAATCTTTAACGGAACATGGCCTTGTCTCTGAAGAATGGGGCGGTGAAACAATCTTTTGTGAAGTATCCGCGAAGAAAAAGGAAGGCATTGAAGAGCTGTTAGAGATGATTTTGCTCCAGGCGGATATTCTTGATTTGAAGGCTGATCCCGATCTGCCTGCCCGGGGCATCATTGTTGAGGCTAAATTGGATAGAGGCCGGGGGCCTGTGGCGACGGTTCTGATTCAGGAAGGGACGCTGCATGAAGGCGATGCCTTCGTATCCAAGATGGAATGGGGGAGAGTGCGGGTCATGTATAATGACCAGGGGGCGCGTGTGCGGGAGGCTGGTCCATCCACGCCTGTTGAGGTAATCGGATTTTCCAGCGTACCCTATGCCAGTTCCGAATTTGTCGGGATGGATGACGAGAAGAAAGCGCGCAGCATCGCCGAATACTGGATCCGGAAGGGACGGGAGAAAGAGCTTTCCAGCACCTCAAAGATTACTCTGGAGCAACTTTACCAGAAAATCAGGGAGGGTGCCAAAGACTTAAACGTCATCGTAAAAGCGGACGTTCAGGGGGCGATTGAAGCCTTGTCAGATGCCCTGAATAAGCTAAGTACCGATGATATTAAACTAAACATCATTCATAGTTCTTCCGGAACAATCACCGAAACGGATGTGATGCTTGCCTCTGCTTCCAACGCCATTATCATTGGGTTCAATGTGCGTCCCGACAGCCGTGTTTCCGAACTCGCGGAGCAGGAAGGGGTAGAAATAAAGCTCTACGATATTATCTATAATGCCATTGCCGATGTGCGGGCCGCCATGGAAGGATTGCTGGATCCCGAATACAGGGATGTCGTGCAGGGGCGGGCCGAAGTTCGGGAGCTTTTCCGCGTGCCCAAGGTGGGAACGATTGCGGGAAGTTTTGTCACGGAAGGGAAGATTATACGGAAATCCAGTGTGCGTCTTGTCCGTGACGGCATACAGATTTTTGACGGGAGGATCATGTCCCTGAAAAGGTTCAAGGAAGACGCAAAAGAGGTGCTAAGCGGATTTGAGTGCGGCATCGGCATAGACGGTTTCAATGACCTCAGGCAGGGAGATGTTATTGAGGCGTACGCACAAGAAAAAATCGAAAGAAAACTTTGATAAGTTTTTACAGGAATTATGGCGAATTTCAAAAGGGCAGACAGGGTTGCCGATCTGATACAGGCAGAAATAGCGGATATTCTGCATAAAGAAATCAAGGATCCCCGCATTGGTTCTCTGACTGTTACGGATGTTACCATCAGCGATGATCTGCGCGTGGCCAAAGTTTATTTCGTCGAGATGGCCCAGGATATATGTAATGAAGAAATACAGGAAGGTCTGGAGCGTGCCAAAGGCTTTATTCGAAAAGAACTTGGGCGGAGGCTGCGGCTTCGCTATACCCCTGAGGTTATCTTTCGGCCGGATAATTCGTTTGCCTACGGCAGCCGTATTGATCGTATCCTGGCGGAGTTGAAAAAACAGGACAGCAATGATGCGTGAAATCATTGAGTCTATTCATCAGCATCGGAGCTTTCTTCTCACCTCACACATGAGGCCTGATGGCGACTCCCTGGGTTCGGAACTTGCTCTTTATCATCTGCTGCGTTTTTTGGGAAAAGATGTAACCGTTTATAATCAAGATCAAACACCCTTTAATTATCGTTTTTTGCCGGGAAGCGAGGTAATTGTTCACACTATTGACCATCCCGGGCAATATGACGCAGCAATTATTGTGGATTGTAATGGATTGGGGCGGATTGGCAACGGAGATCAGACGGTCGCCCAAATAAAGCGATTAATTAATATTGATCACCATATCGCTTATCGGAAAGACTTTCATTTTTCCTATGTTGATGCATCGGCCAGTTCAACGGGAGAGCTTGTTTATCGTTTAATCGTGGCCATGGGAATTGAAATTACGCCCCCCATGGCCATCAACCTCTTTACCGCCATAATGACCGATACGGGGCGCTTTTGTCATAAAGGCACAAATAAAGAAACATTCCTTGCCGCCGGAGATTTGGTCGCTTGCGGCGCCGACCCGCAATTCATAGGAGAACAGGTTTACGGGAGCAATCAGGAGGTCAAAATTTATCTCCTGAAAAGAGCGCTGGAAACTTTGCATTTTGATTTGGAAGGCAGAGTGGGTTCCATGGTTATTTTTCAGCAGGATTTCGTTGATCTGGATGCAAAATATGAACATACAGAAAATTTTGTTGATCTGGCAAAAGAAATTCATACAGTTGATATTTCTGTTTTTTATACGGAAATGGAACCCAATGTTTTTAAGGCGAGCTTTCGTTCCAAAGGGGACATCAATGTTGAAAAGATTGCGTCATCTTTTGGTGGAGGCGGGCATATCAATGCCGCGTCATGTTATCTGGATGGGCCTTTTGCCGCTGCCCACGAGCGCGTTTTAACTGCTGCG
>JAITWQ010000094.1 GCA_031285215.1 Syntrophobacterales bacterium
CCATTTGCCGGAAAGTGGGGCGGCTGGATGGTGGGCGCTTTTAACGGGGCCGGATATACTACTGAAGAAGGCAACGGCAATAAGGCCGTATCCGGTCTGGTCTATTTCCGCCCCACCCCCATGGTGCCGATTCTTAAAGGGCTGCAATTTGCCTATACGGGAACTTACGGAAAAAGTAACAATAAATTCACGGCTCTGGGAGATATTACCGATAATCCCGACTGGCGGATGAATGTGGTTCAGGCTTCGCTGCAACACGCTTATTTCACCGTTATGGGTCAATACTACTGGGGCAAGGCAACCCGCAACTCTGCCCATGAGGCAAAGAATGAAGGCTATCTGGCGTCGGCTTTCATGCGTATTCCTTCCCTGGAGAAAATGAGGGTCTTTGCCAAATATTATCACGTTGACCTGTATAAAGGCTTAGCCAGCAACATCGAACATGATACTTATGTTACCGGTCTCTCCTACGATGTGACCAGCGAGTTCATGCCCTTTGCCGCCTTTGAAAGAAGGGAGTACAGAACAAACCTGGCCGCACATCTGGATTACAATAAGTATCAGGTTGGTTTCCAGTTTAGATTCTGATTGCACGGGCAGGATATTTTCATGGGACAGCCCGTGATTTGCCGATTCGGAGGCGTAGTTCATCTGAAAGAAAAATTTTTGATTTGACAGACAAGGTGAAAGATGAAGAAAATTGCACTATTACTTGCCGTACTGTTTACAGCGCTGACTTTGCCCGGATGTGAACAGAAAGTGGAGAATTCACGGGAAATCACTGTTGCAGCGGCGGCTGATTTGATCAATGCTTTTACAGAAGCCGGCAAGGACTTTGAAAAGGCCGGCGGCTGCAAGGTTGTTTTTTCTTTCGGTTCTACAGGTATGCTTGCCGAACAAATAGCGAACGGCGCTCCATTTGATGTTTTTGCCGCCGCAAATGAAATTGTTATCAGCGATCTTGACAAGGGAGGACATATTGTATCGGATACGATAAAACTCTATGCTTTGGGGCGGATCGGTGTGGCCACGCTCAAAAACGCAAATATCAGGGCAGAAACCATTACTGACCTTTTACAGCCGGAAATAAAGAAGATTGCCATCGCCAATCCCGATCACGCGCCCTACGGTCTTGCCGCGAAACAGGCGCTCATATCGGCAGGTGCGTGGAATAAGCTGGAACCGAAACTTGTTTTTGGGAAAAACATATCGGAAACGCTTCAGTTTGTGACTACGGGCAATGCCGATGCAGGCATAATAGCCCTTTCCCTCAATGATTCCAACACATTGAACTTTCACCTGATTGATGCCGGTCTCCACAAACCTTTGAGACAGGCGATGGCCGTGATTAAAAGAACTAAAAATGAAGAACAGGCAAGAAAATTCGTGGCGTTTATAAACAGCGCGGAAGGAAAAACCATAATGAGCAAATATGGTTTTGTTGCACCGGAGTAGTATGGAAGGTATCAACCTTTTTCCTCTTTATTTGTCTTTTCGCGTGGCACTTACCGCAACGTTGTTTTCCCTTCTTATAGGATTGCCGGCAGCGTATTTTCTTAGCCGCAAAAGGGGCAAAGTGGTTGATCTCCTTGATACTTTTACCAATCTTCCCATCGTGCTGCCTCCAACAGTTTTAGGATATTATCTGCTGGTGCTGCTTGGACGGCAGTCGTCCATCGGTAAATTTCTGGAAGACAATTTTGACATAATGATTGTGTTCACGCCGACAGGGGCTGTGATCGCCGCCGCTGTAGTTTCCATACCATATATGATAAAATCGTCCAAGACTGCCTTTCATGAGGTAAGCGAAGATTATCTCAATGCCGCCCGCCTGTTGGGACGCGGCGAATTAAACATATTCTGCACGATAGTTGTCCCTATCGCCTGGAGAGGAGTAGCGGCCGGGCTTACCTTATCTTTTGTCAGGGCCCTTGGTGATTTCGGCACAACGCTCATGGTTTCAGGAAGCATACCGAACAAGACAATGACCATGCCCATCGCCATTTATGATGCTTTACAGGCCGGAGACAAGGGTATGGCAAATATTCTGGTGTTAATCATGACGACCATTGCCGTTGTCGTATTGTTTACGATAAACAGCCTTGAGCGGAAAATGAAAAAAGAGGTAAAATAGTGCTGGAAGCCTCTTTTACGAAATCATTGGGTGATTTTACCCTCAAATCGAGCTTTAAGGTCGAAAAGGGCGTTATGGCAATCCTCGGTTCCTCCGGCTGCGGCAAAAGCATGACCCTTAAATGCATCGCGGGATTATTTAAACCGGACGGCGGTGAAATCCATCTTAATGGACGCACGCTCTTTTCATCAGACAAGCGTGTCAATGTCTTACCCCGGAACCGAAACATAGGATATGTATTCCAGAACAGCGCCTTATTTCCCCATATGACAGTGCGGAAAAATATTGCCTATGCCGCAAAAGGGCTAAGGAGTCAAAATATTTCCGAAATAATTGAAAAAATGCAGTTATCAGGTCTTGAAAATCACTATCCCTATCAATTATCAGGCGGCCAGCAGCAGAGGGCCGCCTTAGCAAGGACACTGATCCGCGAACCGGAACTTTTGATGCTGGACGAACCTTTTTCCGCTCTGGATAATCATTTGAAACACCTGCTGGAATTAGAACTTCTGTCAATTATCCGCAGCAATTACAACGGCATCGTCCTTCTTGTGACCCATAATATTGAGGAAGCCTACAGGCTTTCCGACAATATCATGGTCATGGACAAGGGACTTAATTTACAGGTAAGCCCGAAAAACGAGCTTATCAGCAAACCTGCAAATGTGGCCGCAGCAAGGATTACAGGCTGCAAAAATTTTGTTGACGTTGAAATTACGGGCGAAACAGAGAATTATCATATTCTCCGTTCCGGCAGCTTATGTATGCAAGCGGTAAAAACAGGCGCTGCCCCTGACAGACGGATGATCGCCGGGATAAGGGCGCACCATATAATCCTTTTTCCACCAGAAGATATTAGAGAAAACGTGTATAATGGTACCGTTCTGGAGAAAATTGAAGGCGTGTTTTCTGTCACTTTGATTTTAGATTGCTGCGGAAAAACATTAAGAGCGGAGGCGGATAAATCCCATATGCCGCGTCTGGCATCATGTGACGGCAGCACGATTAAAGTCCATATCCCGCCTCAATATATATTTTTGATGGAAGGCTGAAGAAATATCATGTTAAAAAAGGCAGGAAGTTTTTTTCAGCGGTTTAACAATAGGCACATTGGGCGGCGCGGCGTTCATCAGGTTTCTCGCAACCACGTATTTTTTACAAAGGAGGTTTTCATGGACACCATAATATCAAAAACCACACGGCTTATGGAACTTCTGGGGCACGAAGAGATGCCCTTTGGCGTGTACTACAGCGACGTCAAACCTCAAGATGGTTTTGGCCCCAAACCCGGTGAAATCTTCAGCCGCGAACGGGAAACTGCCGGACAGATTAACTGGGGACAAGCCTTCTCCAATTTTTCCTGCATTATGAAAAACATTTGGCTGGCCCGTAAGAAGCGCAGGGCCGCATGGATCAGCCACGAGGAATGCGGTTGTATGGGCGGCGGCTTTTACTCTGGTGTTTACGGTCCCTACCTGGAAATGAACATATTCTATGTTTCCACCGGCGTACCCGGCACACCCATTGAAGGAGAACACTACCTGCCTACGCCTGAGAGTATGCGCCATTTCATGGACGACGCGGCTCCGCCCGCGGCCACGGGAAAGTACTGCATCATTAAACCTCTGGATCAATTCGGCCCCGGCGAAACTCCGTTGGTGATTACCTTTTTCGCCAGGCCAGAAGTCCTTAATGGGCTTCATTCCCTGGCCTGCTTCTCCGCCGGAAACCACTTGGCCGTTGTTACACCCTTCAGCGCCGCTTGCGGCAGTATCATCGCATGGCCTCTGGTCTATCAGCAGCGAGGTGAGGAACGCGCCGTTCTTGGTGGTTTTGACCTCTCCGCCCGCAAGTTTCTGAAAACCGATGAACTTACCTTTTCCGCCCCCCTGCCGCTGTACCGCAAAATGCTTGAAACCATGGAAGACTCGGCTCTTACCCGTCATACTTGGAAAAGTGTAGGGAAAAAAGTACGGAAAAGCATGAGCGCCTGGGGCGAAAAATCGGAAGATTAAAATTCGATTCTTCTTGGAAATGACGAAATATGGTTGATGGTTTTTCTCGCTTGAAGCTTCTCTCTTAAACTTGGTTTTTTGGGCAACGGCGCGGCGTTAGCAGCTGCCGCGCCGCAATCTTCGCGGATTGCTTATCCAAGTGGATGAATAGTATCCGTGGGCTGGATACATATTGTCCACATATTTCCCCCGCACCGGTTTTTCCGTAATCACAGCTGACCAATATTCTTTGGGAAATAATTCCTCTTCCAAAATTCAAACATTTTAATATGCTGTTTTTATTGAACAATAAATAAAAACAGAGATCAGCATTGCCGTTTTGCAAGAGTACAACTTCAATTGGCATGGTCATTGCCTTAAGAGAGACAAAAGACATTAAGAAAAGAAAATTTATCAGATATGAAAGGAGTAACAATGAAAAGGAATTTAATGGTTTTGATGGGGTTTTTACTGGCGTTATTAATTTCAACAAGCGCCTATGCTTTCGGCGAAGGCAGAGGACATGGCGGAAAAATGGACGGAAGGATGTTTATGCTGGAAGGATTTAAAAAGTTGAATCTGACGGCAGACCAGAAAGCAAAACTGGAAGCGCTAAAGGAAGAATGTAAAAAAGAAACCCTGCCCTTAAAAGAGCAAATGATGGCTAAGCGGACAGAACTGCGGACGCTTTGGCTGGAAGACAATCCCAATGCCGAAAAGATCAAGGCTGCACAGAAAGAGATGAGTCTCCTCAGAGATCAGATGATGGATAAAATGACGACATTCCGTTTATTGGCTCACGCCCTTCTGACCCCTGAGCAGAAAGCGGAAGTCAAGAATTTCTGCCAGAAAAACTTTGACCGTGAAAAAGGTTCGTGGAAAGGCAAAGACAAAGGCAAGATGAAAGGAAAAGATAACAAATAAACAAAAAATTTTCTCACCCTCCTCCTTCTGAACAGGCCATTCTGAAGAAAAGCAGAGTGGCCTGTTTGCTTATTCTGCCGAGACAGCATCTCTGATGATGAAAATAAGTCAGGATCATAAAAGACCTTGATAGAATTGAATGTTGGTATAAGATAACCTCATTTCTTTTTACAGGATGACGATGGTCTTACCCCATGAA
>JAITWQ010000118.1 GCA_031285215.1 Syntrophobacterales bacterium
ATTGGGAAGATTACCTTCTCTTTCTCCAGGGGATTCCCTTTGGCATTCAGGATCCCCTTTATCAGAAGGATATTGGTTTTTACGTATTTCGTCTGCCCTTTATCATCGTCATATATAACTGGATTTCCATGATGGTCTTTTTGACGATTTTGGGAGTTTCCCTGTTGTATTTCCTGCGCGGCGCTTTCTCCTATGCTCCTCCGCGTATCTGGCGCATTCTCCCTTCCGCCCGTAACCACGTGCTGGTCCTTTTCGCCGCCATTTTCTTTATTGGCGTCCTGGGCGCTTGGATTGAACTCCAGCAGCTTCTCTTTGTGAAAAGGGGCGTCGTTTTCGGGCCCGGCTACACGGATGTCACGACACAGGTATTGGTATTGCGCCTCATGATCATCATGAATCTCCTCGTCGGCGTTTCCTTCATTCCCTATCTCCTGAAAGGAAATTGGAAGATTCCCGCCTCGGCGATGGTGGCTCTGTTTGCCGTATCCATCATTGGCAAAGGAGTTTATCCTAACATCGTCCAGAAATTCAAGGTTCTGCCCAATGAAATTGTGTTGGAAAAGCCTTTTATTGAGGATAATATTCGCTATACCCGTTTGGCCTATCATCTGAATAATATTGAGGAAAAAGATTTTCCCGCCGATGCCAATCTGACGCGGGATGATCTGACGAAAAACGATCTGACCATTAAAAATATCCGCTTATGGGATCACGAACCCCTCCTGCGGACCTACAGCCAGCTCCAGGAAATCCGCACCTATTACAAATTTCTCAGCGTGAGCAACGACCGTTATATGATCAATGGCGAATACCGTCAGGTTATGCTTTCGCCCCGTGAACTTTCTTACAACTCCCTGCCATCCCGTACGTGGGTGAATGAGCATCTGATCTACACCCATGGCTACGGCGCTGTTTTGGGGCCTGTTAATCGCGTCAGCCAGGAGGGTTTGCCGGAGTTTTTCATTAAGGATATTCCCCCTGTTTCCACAACGAACATTAAACTCACACAGCCGGCAATATACTACGGCGAAGAATCAAATGATTATGTCTTTGTCCGCACCAAACGGCCGGAATTCGATTATCCCGTCGGCGAAAAGAACATTCATTCCCGCTATGAGGGAGAGGGAGGGGTGCTTTTATCTTTTTTCCGCAAGGTGCTGTACAGTATTCGTTTCCGTTCCCTGACCATTCTTCTTTCCGATGACATTACCGACGAAAGCAAGATCATGTACCATCGCCGCATCAAGGAGCGCATCACGAAAATCGTTCCCTTTTTGCGTATTGATTCCAATCCCTATCTGGTGATTTCCAGTGAGGGGCGGCTCCTCTGGATTATTGACGGGTACACCGTAACGGATCGTTTTCCCTATTCGGAACCGATCCGGAGGGGGGTGGGCAACTATGTCAGAAATTCCATGAAAGCCACCATTGACGCCTTTGACGGCACGGTTAATCTTTATATCAGTGATCAGGAAGACCCCATTATTCAGACCTATGCCCGGATTTTCCCCGGCCTCTTTAAACCGATGGACTCCATGTCTGCCGATTTGAAGGCCCATATGCGCTATCCCCAGGATATGATGCATATTCAGGCCATGATGTATCGGGCTTATCATATGGAAGATCCGCAAGTCTTCTATAATAAAGAGGATTTTTGGTCTATTCCGGGAAAAATGACCGGCAGCAACGACCGGCAGATGGAACCGTACTATACCATCATGAGGCTTCCCGGCGAAACAAAGGAAGAATTTATCCTCCTTCTGCCCTTTACGCCCGCCAATAAGAACAATATGTCGGCTTGGCTTGCCGCACGCTGCGATGACCCCCACTACGGGAAATTGATTGTTTACAAGTTCCCCAAACAAAGCCTCGTTTACGGCCCCCAGCAGATTGAGGCCCGTATTGATCAGGACACGGAGATTTCCAAACAGCTTTCCCTCTGGAACCGGGCCGGCTCCCAGGTTATTCGCGGAAGCTTGCTTGCGATTCCCATCAATACATCAATTCTCTATGTTCAACCTCTGTACCTGGCTGCGGACAGGGGACAGCTTCCCGAATTGAAACGGGTTATTGTCGCCTTTGGCAATACCATTGCCATGGAGGACACGCTAGAACTTTCCTTAAAACAGCTGTTTGGCGCGGAGAGGGTCAGAGAATCCGCCATTCCCTCATCCATGGGGGATATGCCCTTAAGAGAAATGAAGCAGGGAGACCGTGAAACGGCACTGGAAGCCTTGCGTTACTACAGGCGGGCACAGGAGTTGCTGCGGAGGAATGACTGGGCCGGTTACGGGGAAGAACTGCGAAAAATGGAGGAGCTCCTGCGGTCTCTGGAGAAATAATAGTGAGGCGCGATTGATCGTACCCGCAAAGCGGCGCTCCGAACGAGGCAAAGGCTCATTCGAGCGCGGTCATGGTTGTCCGTGCCCAATTCAGGACGCAATGACGACAATGCACAACTGCCTTGGAAAAACTTATCGTGCATATGCCCGCGTGCACAGATGGAGGAATTTGCTCGTCTTT